>CAZSKE010000019.1:0-13152 GCA_964607325.1 uncultured bacterium
ACGTGGACGACCTGGACTGGGCCTATAGCTCCGGCGCCTTCGCGACCTTCCACCACGCGCTCCAAATCCCGTGGCCAAAACGGCTCGGGAGCTTCACCACCTACCACAACGCGGCCCTTCGGGAACCCCTGGAAAAGGACTTTGGCCTTCCCAAGGATCGGTGCGTCCAGGTGCCGCAGGCGGTGGATCCCGAAATTTTCCACCCGAACCGCCAGGGCGACGCTCCGCATTCGAAAGCGAAAACGCTCTGGGCTTCCGCGAAAGACCGGCCCCGCTTGGTGGTGACCGCGCATTTGAACGTGGCTTGCGATCTCTCCCCGGTCCTGGGGGCCTTCCGCCTCCTCCTGAAGCGCCTGCCCCGCGCCCGGTTGCTCGTGGCCGGAGGCGGTCCCGACCAGGCCCGATTCGAGGCGGAGGCCCAATCCTTGGGGCTGGAGGCTTTCACGGCCTTCACGGGGCCTTTAACCCCGGCGGAAGTGGCCTCTTGTCTTCGCGCGGCCGACGCGGCCCTGGTGTATTATTCGGAGACGCCGGCGAACCGGCACCGGGCGTCCCTGAAACTACGGGAGGCCTTGGCCTGTGGCCGAAAGGTCGTGGCGACACGGGTGGGGGAAGCCTTCGAATACCGTCGCTTTGCCCGTCTCTCCGACCCGAACCCGGCCGACTTCGCCCGGGCGGTCGAGGCGGCGTGGAAAGACAAATCCACGACGCGTTATCACGGAACAACCTGGAATGATTCGGCCCGTTCCCTTGAGGAAGCCCTTTTGAAATGCTGAAATACTTCCGACCCTTCGCGCTGCTTTTCGGCCTGGTCCTTCTGGGGTTGTTGTTGTCGCGCCTCAACCTGTCGGCGTCCTGGGACGTCATGCGGCGGGCCGATCCCCGCTTCCTGGCGATCGCCCTTCTTTGGTTTCCTCCCGAGGTGTTCTTCAAGGGATGGCGCTTGAGGTTCCTGGCGAGCCGACTGGGTTCCCACCTTTCCCTTTGGGACGCCTCGCGCCTCTACCTGGCGGGACAACCCCTGGCCAGCCTGACGCCGGCCAAACTGGGCGACGTGGTGCGCGTGGTGGGTCTCAGCCGCCGCGGGCGCCTAGCGACCGCTCCCGCGCTCGCGGTTCATGTGGCCGATAAAGTTTACGACCTGGCCTCCCTGGCCTTGTGGGCCTCGGTGGGATTGCTGGCCCTGCTCCTCGAGCAACGTCATCGCGGAGCGGCCTTGGCCGCCCTGGCGGGCATCTTCCTGGGAGCCTTGCTGGTGGTTTTCCTGACCAACCGCGCCTGGGTCCGATCCGTGGCCAAACCTTTGGTTGAATCCCTGGCGCCCGCGCCCCTGGCCCGCGAACTGCGGCGGCACGGGCACCAGTTTTACGATTCCTTTCCTTCCCTCCTGTCCCCGTCGGCGCTTTTTCCCGCCTTGCTCCAATCCCTCGGAGCCTGGGCCGTCACCGTGATCCGGGCCATCTTCTGCGCGAAAGCCCTGGCGATCGCCCTCCCTGGGTCCGACCTGGCTTTGCTCCTGCCCACGGTCATCATGGTAGAATTGCTTCCCATTTCCATCATGGGTTTCGGCACGCGCGAGGCCGCCTTGTTCCTCCTCTTCACTTCAGCCACCGTCTCACGGGAAGCCTTGCTTTCCTTTTCCATCCTGATGGTGGCCGTGGGCCCATTGTTGTCCGCGCTCCTGGGCATCCCGGCTTCCACCGCCCTGCTTCACCCACCCAAGGAAACCCCATGAGGCCCCCCCGCGGAACGCCCGGCGCGTATTCGGTCGTCATCGCCTGCGGTCGGGCGTCCACCGAGTTGGAATCCCTCGGCGCCTTGAAACGCCTGCCTCCCGCCTCCCGCCCCCGCGAGATCTTCCTGGCGGTGGGCGGCAACCCGTCGCGCCAGAGGAACCTCGGGGTCCAGGCTTGTTCCGAGCCGCTGGTGTATTTCCTGGACGACGATTCCGAGGTTCCCGAAACCACCCCGGCCCATCTTTCCTCGCATTTCGCCGACGAAAGGACCGTGGCCGCCGGCGGTCCCAATCTGGCCTCGCCCAACGCCACGCCCTTCGAACGTTCGGCCAGCGCCGTGTTAGCCTCCCGGCTCGGTTCCTTCAGCGTGCGGTTCCGTTACACCTCGTTCGGCTCCGTGAAGCAAGCCTCCGAGAAGGATCTCATCCTCTGCAACATGATGATGCGGAGGGAAACTTTCCTGCGGGAGGGCGGGTTCCGCGAGGACCTTTACCCCAACGAGGAGAACGAGTTTCTCAACCGTCTCATGCATCGCGGGCACCAGCTTATTTACGACCCCCGCGCCCACGTTTTCCGTCCCCGGCGAAAGGATTGGGGCGCTTGGCTGCGCCAATCCTTTCGTTACGGCCGCGGCCGCGCGCGCCAGATCCGGGTCTATCCCTGCCTGTCGGACATGGTCCACATGATTCCCGCTTTCTTTCTTCTATATCTCTTGTGGCTTTGCCTGATCCAGCTATGCCCTCCTTGCGCCTGCGCGCGCGCGACCGGCTCCATTGGAACGACCCTCCTGGCGGCCTCGCCCCTGTTCGGTTACCTGGCCCTGGCCTTCGCCACCGGATTGTCCGCGGCTTCCTGGCATCGGCGGTTGTCGGACGCCTTCCGCGTTCCCCTGCTCATCCTGTCACGACATTTGGCGTACGGAGTCGGCCTCTGGGTCGGTCTTTTCGGCCCGCCTTTGCGCCCCGACACCCGAGAGGTGGAACTGTACGCCGCGAAACTCTCGCCGCGCGGATGGACCCTCCGCCGCGCGACCCGCCTAAAAGGAAACCAACCTTGAAAAAAACATTCGACCGTCCCTTTCTTGTCTCCTCCGCGTGGTTCCTCGCCCTCGCCCTGCTGGCCTTCTTTCCCATCCTCTTCCTGGGCCGCGCGTACGACGCCAACGACCTCCTTCACTGGTTCGGGCCCATGCGGGCCTTTCTCAAGAATTCCCTGGCCCAAGGCGTCCTCCCGCTTTGGAATCCGACGATTTTTTGCGGACAGCCTTACTTCGCCGATCTTCAAACGCAGATCCTTTATCCGCTCCATTGGGTGACCCTGCCTTTTTCCGTCCCCACCGGCATGAGCCTTTTCATCCTGATCCATTGGATGCTCGCGGCCACCGGCGCCCGGTATTGGCTGCGTTCCCTGGGCGTTTCGGAGGAAGCCTCCCGAATCGGCGCGCTGGTCTTCGCGTTTTCGGGCTACTTCTGGTGGGAACTCATCCACCCACCCATTTTCGCCGCGTTTTGCTGGCTTCCTTGGCTCTTCGGTTCCCTCGAGATCCTCGTCCGTAAACCGAGCCCTCTTCGGGGATGGGTCACCGGCTTCATCTTCGCCATGCTTTTTTTAGCGGGCGCGATCCAGGTTTCATTGGGCGCGGGGTATTTCGCCGTCCTCTACGCGCTGTTTCGCTACTGGAACCCCGGCGTTCAGGCCGAACGCCCCGCCCTGCCGCGATATCTTCCGGCCCTTCTCGGCGCGGCGCTCGGGGTGTCCATCATCCTTGCGCAATTGATCCCGACGCAGGCGTACTCGAAATTGAGCGCGCGACAGGGCGTGGGCGCCTCCTACGAGAATTTCAACGCCCACTGGTCCCTCCAGCCCTCCACCCTCGACCAGTTTCTTTTCCCGAGAATGGGCGTCCCGAAGGACAAAACCATCGAACAGGCCATCCAGGAAGTCACGCCGGACATTGGGAACCCTTTCCTGGCGAATTTCGGGTATTTGGGCGTTTGGGCTCCCTTCCTTTTCTTTTGGGCCTTCCGCGAAAAAAACAAGGCTCTCGCGTGGTTCCTGGCGGTCACCGCGGGGATCGGCGTCTTCACGGCGTTCGGGAAATATTTCTTCCTTCACAAACTCCTCTGCGACGCCGCGCCAGGTTTCAACCTGCTCCGCGCGCCTTTCCGATACCAGTACCTTTACGTCCTGGTTTTCACGGCCTTGATGGCCTTGGGATACCAGGCGCTCCGGCGAAAAACCGGAAGCGCTGAGGAACAACGCGGCCGAAACACCGCCCTCTGGGTCTACGGTGGGATCCTCTTTTTATGGGGATTGGCCGAGCCCTCGGCGAATTGGCGAGAAATCCTTTCCATCCTTCTGGGAGTCGCGGGTGGGTTGTCCCTCGGGCGCGCCGGGGGTGAAAAACCCGGCCGTATCCTCCTGGCCTGCGCGCTGGTCGGTCCCCTGCTCTTGAGCGGCTGGGGCGATTTCTCGACCCATCCCGCCGAGGTTTTGGACCTGAAAGCCTCCGCCCCTTGGTGGCGGCCCATTCAAAAACTCCCCAAGGACCAGCGCTTGTTGATGGACCCGAACCTGCCGGTGGGCGTCGCCTCCGGCGGCAGTACCTACCTCACCGCCAGCCCCGTCAACGCCGCCTGCGCCTTGGGGTATAAAACAAAGACCGGATACAATCCCCTGAAGTTGAAGTCGTTCGAGGACATCGAATCGCTTCCGTTTCCCCTCCTGTCCAAGTTGACCGCTTTACAACGAATCGTCACCACGCAAAAACGACTCGAGATCCCGGGATACGTGGAAACGGACGTGGATGGGTTGACGGTTTACGAATCCAAGCCCCCGATGCCGCATGTCTACGCCCCCGTCCGTTGGCGGGTCGAGCCCGATCCGAACAGGCGCGTGGCCGCCCTTCAATCGCCGTCCTTCGACCCCTTCCAGGAATCCATCCTGTCCTCGCCGCCGGACATCGGCTCGTTCCCCGAAAAGCCTGTCGCGCTCCAATACCTGCTGGCGGACGAAAATCCCAACTATCAAAAATGGCACCTCAAGGCGAACGTTTCCTGCCTGGCGGTTTTCTCCGAGGTGGCGTATCCCGATTGGAAGGCCCGCGTCGACGGGCGTCCCGTGTCCCTCCTGACGGCCAACCACGCCTTCCGCGCGCTTCCCATCGCGGCCGGGGATCGCGTTGTGGAGTTCCGTTTCGAGCCGTCCTGGCGGCCTTATTTGTTTCCGGGCATCCTGGGATGGATCCTCCTGTCGGCCCTCTGGGTGTTTTGGGCCTCTCGCCGTCCGCGGCCCTCCGCGGAACCATGAAGGTTCCCTTGGGCCTGAAAAAAATCCCCGACTGGGTCTTTTACGCGCTTCTCCCTTTGATCGCGTACGCTCCCGCCTTCCTGCGGGGCGAGTGCTTCTTCGACAACGATCTCCTGGGTTGGTTCGGGCCTCACTGGGACTATTTGCGCGCCTCGCTCGCGAAAGGCGATTTCCCCCTTTGGAACCCCTCCCTTTTCGGCGGCCAGCCTTTCGCCGCCGACCCGCAAACACTCGTTTTTTATCCTTTCCTCTATCCTTTCCTTTTTTTTCCCGTCGGGTGGGGCCTCCTGTTGTTCCTGGCGTTCCACTTGTTCGTGGCGGCTTTGGGAATGGACCGATGGCTTGACTCGCTCGGGATCCCGGCCCCCGCCCGTCGGATCGGGGCGTGCCTTTTCGCGCTTTCGGGATTTTTCTGGATCGAGTTGATCCATCCTCCCGTGGTGGCGGCCGTGGCCTGGCTCCCCTGGGTTTTCGCCTCCCTGGAACGCGCGGCGCGCGAACCCACGGTTCCAAACGCCTTCCGTTCCGGGTTGTCCTTCGCCTTGCTCTTTCTGGCCGGAAGCCTGCAGGTGGCGGTCGGGTCCTTCTACGCCGCGTCGCTCTACGCCGTGGCCCGCCGTGTTTTTTGGTCGAGAAAATCCCGAAAACCCCTCCTGCCCTCGGGCGGTTTCTGGGCCGCGCTTCTTTGGGGCCTTCTTCCCTTGATGGCCGCCGCGCTTCCGGCCGGGGAATTCTCGATGCACAGCACGCGCCTGCGATCAACCGGGGACTACGCGTCCTTCAACGCCAGGGGATCTTTGCATCCCCAAGGACTGATCCGTTTCATCGCCCCCACCCACGGACTGCCTTCCGGCACCCGGCTGGGCACCGCCGTCCAGAGCCTCGATTCCCGCGGCGACAACCCTTATCAGGGCGCGCTGGGTTCCCTGGGGCCCCTGGCCCTGTTTTTGGCCTTATGGGGCTTAACTGAGGGCGGCCTGGGAGCCCTCTTGGGCTCCTTGGCGATGGGCGCGGTCGCGGTGGGACTCGGAAGGCATCTTCCCCTCCACCGTTGGTTGTGCGAATTCCTGCCTTTCATGGGATGGATCAAGGTTCCCGCGAGATACCTCTTCCTCTACGCCCTTCCCATGGCGGCCTTGGTGGCTTTCGGCCTTCAACGCTTGGAACGTTGGGGAACGCTCCGGCGACCGGCGGGAAGCAAAGCGATCTCGCCCCTCGGATGGGCCGTCGTGGGCCTGTGCGTTTGCGGGCCTCTTCTACCGATGGGATGGAATTTCTATCCCACCGGACCCGCCCGGAACTACGACTTCGCCTCGAACGCGATCTTTCTCGAACACGCACACCCCTCGCCGCCACCCGCCCGCAACTTCCTCACGGGAACGCTCCCCTATCGGGTTTGGCAGGACCGCGCGCCCTTCGTAACCGACTTTCCCGTGAACGCGGCCGGAAGCCTCGGGTGGAGATCCTGCACCGGTTACAACCCGCTCATGCTTGAGAGCTACCGGCTCCTGCAATCCCTTCCCCCCGAGCGGTTCTGTGAAACCCTGGGCGCGGACCAGATCCTCTCGGGCCGCGACCTGGGCCCGTTGGATGGGTTCCAACGCGAAATCTCCGGCCCCCTTTTCATTTATAAAACGAAAAAACCCTCGCGCCCCGTTCGCGCCCTATCGCCCGGGGACTCCTCGGACGCCGCCTCACCGGAAACATTCCAGGACGATCTGGCCGCTCTTTCGGGGTTTTGGCTTTTATTCAACGGTTGCGATCGTCAAAATTACCGTTTGGTGATGACACGAAGCGCGCGGGTCGTCTTTCCAGACCTGTATTTCCCCGGCTGGCGGGTCGACGTGGACGGCAAACGATCCGATTGCCTCAACCACGGGGGTCATCGCGCGGTCTTCTTGGACCGGGGCTCCCACGAGGTGGTGTTCCATTTCAAGCCGTTTTGGTGGCCGTGGATCCCCCTGGCCCTGGCGTTCTGGCTTGTCCTGACGTTGCGCGCGGCCCGCGCGTTTGAAATCCACCCGAGGCTCCCTGGACAGCCCGGGCGGCGTTTGCCATAATCGACACGCCATGGATGAATATGAAAAACTCGTCAAAAAGATCCTCGCGCCTTTCGACCTCTCCCAAACGGGACAAATCGACCGGGCCTACGAGGCCTGCGTGGATTACGCGCGCCAAAACCTGCTCAACGACCCCAACTGCAACGCCTTCCTGCACTTGGCGGCCCAAAAACTCGAGACCCTTCCCGTGCACCTCGACACCATCGGGCTCACCACCCCGGCGTCCCCCGACTCGAGACTGGATCTCTATGTGTCCGATGAGAACGAGGTGGTGCTGTCGGCCAACCGGGAGGGCCTAGACTACCTTCTTGAACTCCTGAACCGCTTGAAAGACGAACAGCCTTCCGAGCATTTTCACGTGGATCCCGGAGAGAGCCCCCTGACACGCCGGAGCTGGCCCTTCGTCGTTTATCGGGAGGATTCCCATTGGTTCGACGAGCAAGACTCGCACGCCGAGGACAACGCCGGAATGCCCGACCGGAGCGCCCTGGATCCCGAGCGGGTGGTGGCCGTTCAATTCCTCGACTTCACGCCCCCCCCTCTCCGGTTGTCGGGGCAGAAGCTCTACAAGGTGACCGCGCCCACCCCGGTCGATCCCTCGACGCGTCCGGCTCCCTCGCAACCCTTCCGGCACTCTCCCCAACCCTCCTGGGAAAAGCATCTCGAGGGCGGCGCCGAAAACCGATACCACGTGTTCACCCTGGTGAACGAGGTGGGCAAACCAATCCAGGCGCGGCTTCACCTGGACGACCCCGGGGTGATGTATTTCGAGCGCTCGGATCTGGCCAACCTGCTCTAAAGAGCCCCACAAAGCGTCACCCCCCAGAACGCGTCGCCTCCCTTTTGGAACCCCTTCATTCAACCCGCTTACGACTTCGCCTTGGACGACGTCGCGCAAATCACCCGCCTTTCTGCCTGGCAAGCCGCTGGACGCTTCGCCGAGGCCGGCCGAGGGCCCGGAGCTTGTCGAAGGGGTCGAAGGAGTGTCACCGGTCGGGTTTTTCCGCTCAAAGTCCCCCTGACGGTCCTTACCTTTCCCGCCCCGTTCCTTCCTATAATGGGGGTATTCCGACCGAAAGGGTCCCCATGCTTTCGCCCAACCAATTCGTGCGTTCCCACGGCCTGGGCAACGACTACCTCGTCACGGATCCGGCCAGGCTCACGTTCGAACTCACTCCCGAGACCGTGCGACGGGTTTGCGACCGCCACATCGGCGTCGGGTCCGACGGCATCCTGGCCCTCCATCCCGCCGGGACCGATTCCGTCGAGGCGCGTCTCCGCATCTGGAACCCCGACGGGTCCGAGGCCGAGAAAAGCGGCAATGGTCTTCGCATCTTCTGCAAATTCCTTTTCGAGCACGGCTACACCGCTAAAACCCGGTTCGAGGTGGACACGGCCGGGGGCCGGGTTCGCGCGAGCCTGCGTCTTCAAGACTCGCGGGTTTCCGAGGTGACCGTGGACATGGGCGCCGCGACCTTCGACGCCGCCCGCATTCCCGTCACCGGCTTCACGGGCGAGGTGGTCGGAAAGATGTTGTCGGTTGAATCCAACGGGGAAAAACGCTCGTTGGAGGTGACCTGCGTGAGCGTCGGTAATCCCCATTGCGTGGTCTTCCTGAAAAACCTCGACGACCTCGACATCCACCGTTGGGGCCCGGCGTTGGAAAACCACCCTTCCTTTCCCAACCGCTCCAACGTCCAGTTCGCCCGGATCGACAACGATCGCGAGGTGACCCTCCGCATCTGGGAGCGCGGAGCGGGCTACACCCTCGCCAGCGGCTCCTCTTCCTGCGCCGTGGCGGCGGCCTGCGTCAAAACCGGCCGCTCGGGACGCGACCTGACCCTGCACATGCCCGGCGGCGATCTCAACTTGAAAGTGGACGATGCGTTCCTCCTCACCATGAGGGGCCCGGTGGAGGAAACCTGCGTGGGAAGCTTTTCCGGGGAACTGCTTTCCTTCCTGGAAAAAACAGCCCCGCGCCGCATTTGACCCCCCCCTCCTTTCCTCGCGGCAAAACCGTGGCGCCTTTCGTCGCGCCCCTTTTGCTGGGGTTGTCATTGTTCGCCTTCCTCCCCCAACTCCGCGCGCCTTTCTCACGGGTTTTCCTCGGGCTGGATATGGCGGTGATCTTCCGCCCGATTCTTCATTGGGTCGCGGCGGACCTGAAACAAGGCCGCCTCCCTCTCGTGACCGACCTAGCCCTGCACGGCGCGCCTTTTTCCGCCATGTCGCCGCTGGGATGTTGGTCGCCGCCCGTGGCCTTCCTGTTCACGGTTTTTCCGGAACCCCTGGCCTTGAATCTTCTTTCAGCCCTTCCGATCGCCCTCCTCTTGTTCGGTGCCTACGCCGCCGGACGCGCTCTTTCGTTGAGCCGAAGCGCTTCCTGTTTGTGCGCCCTGTTGTGGGCCTATAACGGGACCCAACTGGTCCATCTGGATCACGTCCCTTTGACCTGGGCGAACGCCTTTTTCCCCTGGGTGTTCCTTTGTTTTCTCGAGCGCGAGCGACGCGGGGACCCCCGCTGGCTCTGGGGAGCCGCGGCGCTATGGGGTCTTTCTCTCCTGACGGGCCATTTCCAGCTCATCCTGATGCAGGGGTTTTTCTTCCTGGCTTGGTCCCTCTGGCCGACGCAAAAAACAACTCCCGGGAGACGTCTGGGCGATTTGAGCTTGGTCGCTTCAGGCGCCGCCCTTCTCGCCTCTCCTCGCATCCTTCACACGTGGGAGTGCCTGTTCTTCGACCCGGCTTGGCGCCCTTCCTGGGGGCAAGGCGACGCGTTTTTTCATTCCTGGTGGCCGGTCAACGCCGTTACGCTTTTCTTCCCGTGGTTCTTCGGGAAATTCCAGTACGACGGGGCCCATGATTTCTGGTGGCGTTATCATTTCAACGAGACGCAAGCCGCCCTCTCGGTGGGCGCGCTTTTCTTCATCCTGTATTTCTTCCTGCGTCCACATCCCCGTCGAAAACCGCTCGCCGCGGCCGGCTTGTTCGGGCTCGCCATGGCCCTGGGGGAGTGGTCCCCCCTCTATCGGCTCGCGTGTCCCCTGCCCCCCTTCTCCTTCTTCCGCGACCCGGCGCGATGGTGGTTTCTCGTGACCTGGGCGGCTGCTTTGGCCGCGGCCTACGGTTGGGACGCCTGGTTCGCGGCCTCACGTGAAAAAACCGCCATGCGGCGTGTCGCGCTCGTGGTGACGGCCCTCCCGTTTTTAATCGTGGCCGCGGGAAAGGCCCTGCTCGGCCCTGGACTTCCGGTTCTTCAATCGCTCGGCGCTTGGCTCATCCGGCGTTTCGTGGCGGGGGATTCCCTGCACCCCCTCCCCCCGGAAGCCTACCTGGAACGCCTTCCCGAAAAGCTGTCGCATCTCGCGCGCTCGTTGGACATCTCGCGCTGGGAAGTTTGGCTCCCCCTGGCGCTGGTGGTCGTTTGTTGCGGCCTTCTTTTCGCGCGGGATCGGTCGCCGGTCCCCGCCCAAAAAGCGGCGTTTCTCGCCCTCATTCTTTTGGATCTTTGGGCTTTCCAGATGCCCTTCGGCGCCTCGATCGTTCCTTTGGCGCCCACCACGCGCCTCGACTTTCCGGCGCCCCAAAGCCGGTTGTTGTCCCTCTCGCCCGATAACCGGGGCCCGTACGACCCGCTCCTCCGGGGCCGCCTGGCTTTTCCCAACACCCAATTGTTGTCCGGCGTTCCGGGTTTCAACCAGCACCTGGGCCGGTCGGTTCCAAGATACGAGGAGTTGGACGCGAAGCTCGGATGGTTCGCCTGGGTGTACAAGGACCGGGACATCCTGGGATGGGCCAAACGACCGACGCTTTTGAGGACGCTCGGGATCGACCGGGTGGTCTCGGACGCTCCCCTCCAGGCCGAAAAACCCTTCCGTTCGCTTGAAAATTCGCCTCTTCCCGCCTGGGATCTTCCCGGAGGCGCGCCCCGCGCCCAATGGGTGGGCCGAGCGCGGGCGCTCCCCTGGCCCGAGGTCCTGGACCGACTGGAGGATTCCGGGTTTCAACCCCTCCAGGAGGCCTGGTTGGACCGGACGGCCGACTTTCCCCTCCAGCCTTCCACGAAGGCCTCCGTCGAAACCCTCGCGTGGACCGAGACTCGCTTGGCGATCCTCTCCCGCGCCGACACCGAGGGACTCGTCGTCCTGCGGAAAACCTTCCTGCCGGGATGGAAGGCTTTCGTCGAGGGCCGAAACGCGAACATCGTCCGATGCGACGGCGTTCTCATGGGCGTTCCCGTCCCCGCGGGCGAAAACACCCTGCTTCTCGTTTTTCACCCCTCGGGATTGCGCTTGGGGTTCTTCCTGGCGTGGGTGTTCTTGGGATTCGGCGCCGGAGTTGCCGTTCGGAGGGCCCGATGAGCCGCGACCCGCGCCCGGACGCTCCCCGCTCGAGGCGGCGCCTTCTGGCCTCAACGCTTCGCGACACCGCGGCTTTGGCGTGCCTCCTTTCCACGCTATTCATTTTCTTCCCCCAACTCCGGCATCCCACCACCCTCACCCAGGTCACGGGTGATTCGCTCACGGCGTTCTATCCTCTTTTCCAATACGCGGCGGAACGTTTGGCCGAGGGCCGCTTCGCGCTCCTCGCCGACGAGTCGTATCACGGCCTTCCGTTGGCGGCCCTCCGAACGAACGGCCTGCTGTTCCCGCCCATCCTCGCGATCCTGGCGGTGAAGCCGTTCACGCTCGCCTACAACCTCCTGGTTCTCCTGCCCTTCGCGCTTTCCCTGTCGGGGTGTTATTTCCTGGGACGATCCTTGCGGCTGTCGCGCCCGGCTTGCCTTTTCCTGGCGCTCCTTTGGACCTACAACGGCTCCAATCTGGCGCGTCAGGACGGGATCAACATCCAATGGGCGAACGGTTTGTTTCCCTGGGTCTTGGGGTTCCTTCAACGTTATCTCCGGGAAAACAAAGGCGGATTCTTGTTGGCCGCGGGATTCGCCTGGGGCTCCTCCCTATGGACCGGACACCCGCAGTTGGCGCTTTTTCAGGGATGCTTCCTCGCGTTTTGGTTGGCGCTGATCCCCTCGCCCGCGTCGGCGGTCACGCGTCTACGATCCGCCGCCGGCTTGGGGCTGGGAGCTCTCCTTTGGTCCGCGCCCTTTTGGACACACGGGATGGAAGTCCTCCTGGAAGGCGGCGGTTTCGGGCGTTGGGACGACGTGAACCGCTTTTTCCATTCCTGGACGCCGCTCAACGCGCTCACCCTCGTTTTTCCTTGGTTCTTCGGAAAAACCCAGTTGGACGGGCTGAACGGTGATTACTGGTGGCAATACCATTTCAACGAGACACAAGCGGCTTTTTCCATCGTGGGTTTGTTCTTTATCGTTCTTTTTTTCCTGAAACGGCACCCTTACCGCCTGTTCGTCGCCTCCATGACCGCCTTCTCGATCCTGATGGCTCTCGGGCGGTTCACGCCCGTTTACCCCCTTCTCAGTTCCTGGCCGCCCTTCTGTTGGTTCCGGGACCCCGCCCGTTGGTGGTTTCCGGCCGCTTGGTCGCTCTCGCTCGCGGCCGCTTTGGCTTGGGACGCGTGGTTGAAAAGGCCGGACGGCTTAAGAACCGCGCGGCGGCTTTGGCCGTATCTGGCGGGAGGCATGGTGACCCTCGTTTTGGCGGGAAACGCCCTTCTCCACTTGGGCCGGCCGCTCTTGGACGCGGCGGGCCGTTGGTTCATCGGCCACGTCCTCGCGGGAGACCCGCTCCACCCCCGGCCTTTCTGGGAATACGCGGCTCGCCTTCCGGAAAAATGGTCCGCGCTTTCCCTCAACCTCGATCCCACCCAAGCGCGCGTTTACCTGCCCTTCTTGTTCCTCGTTCTTCTGGGCCTGTGCGTATTCCTGGCGGGGCGAAGGGCCTCCCGACCCTGGATTCTCCTCCTGCTCCTGGCGGTCGCCACGGCGGACCTGGCGTTCTTCCGTTTCCCATACGGCCGTTCCTTCGGAAACCCGGACGATCTTCCGATCGCGCTCCATCCCGCGCCCCGAAACCGGATGCTCTCGCTCGTGACCTCCCCCGAGCCTCCCTCCCCCGCGAAAGTCGCCG
>CAZSKE010000020.1:0-8369 GCA_964607325.1 uncultured bacterium
TGGGCCAAATCCGTGAAAAACACCGTGACGGCCTTCCAGGACGGCGGCGCCGTGACATCGACGCCCCAGTCCTGGCCGTTGGCGTCGTCCAAGGCCACCCTCAACCGCGCGCTGTTGCCCCGTAACAGGAAGCGGAAAGCCGTGGAAGTCGTGAGATCGCCCCCCGACGGCATGACCGTCATGGTCCACTCCCCCACCTTGAACTCGCCGCGAAGCGCCATGGCTCCCCCGGGCGCGGACGGCACGATGGACGGCTCCAAGCGCCCTCCTCCCCCGCCGCCGGTCCAGAAACTCTCCACGGCGGCGTTCGCCAAGTCCACCAGCAAGGCCGGGTCGGGCTTGGAGGTCTTGACGGTGGCGCGTTCGAACTCCCGTTTCGCGTCGGCCGGATCCTGAGGCGAGAGGATCCGTTTCCAAGGCGCCTTCACGAATCCCGCGAACATATTGGCCGCCGTGGCGCCGATCGTGGCCTCGTTGGTGACATAGGAGGTGCTGGCGTCGACGTAGAACGGGAGACCCATCCCGTCGTCGATGACGCCCGGCACCACCGCGCCGGACAGTTTCCGGCGGAAGGCGGTGGCTTGACGTTCCACTTGCCGCGATCCCAACCCCACCACGAAGCAGAACCCGGCCGGGTTGGCGCCGTAGATCCATTGCCGATAGGATTCGAGCGAATCCATCCCTCGACTCGCGGGAACGATCCGCTGGATCAAGTACAACTGCATCAGGTCGGCCAACAGATCCCCGTTGTTCCCCCAACCGGCTTGCGCCCAGTAGTCCACGCCGAAGGGGTTCTTGGCCTCCCCCTCGCGGATCTTTTTCACGCGATCCAGAAGCCAAGCGCGCAAGAGGTCCTTGGTCTCCCCGTCCGCTAACGCCGGGTAAAGCCGAATCAGGGCGAGGGTGTTGTTGCCCCCCCATCCCATGAACGCGGGTTTCATTTCCATCATGGCGGGAAGGCGCTTGAGGGATTCCTGAAGGAACTTGTCCTCGCGGGTCAACCGATACAACTCCACGGCCGCCCAGAAAAAGCACGAATCGTTCCCGGGATAAATCCCGAAAGCCCAGGGTTGGACCGGTTGATCCGGGCACTTCTCCACGAATTCCCAGGCCCTGAGGGCGCTCTTTCGCAACTTGTCCGCGTAGGCGGGGTTCGATTTTTTCAGGGCCTGGGCCTGGAGGGCCGCCGAGGCCGCCCATCGGGCGGTCACATTGGACCACTTGTCGGAATCCAGCAGGCGTTCGTCCCCCGTCCCGTGCTTCCCGTCGGTTTCCTTCTCGGGCGGGCCGCTGTAGCTGAAACCGTTCCAGACCCGCTCAAAGACGCCGCCGTCGCGGTCCTGCATCTTCAGGCACCAATCGGAACCCCGTTCGAGCATATCCGTGTAGTCGTCCTTGCCGTTCTTGTCCAGATCGAGGGAAGGATGGAACTCCTCGAGGATCAGGGAAAGGGTGACGAGATCCAGCGGCAGGTTCCCCATGTACTTGTTGTTGTCCCCCGCGTCGTGCCACCCCCCCGTCACGTCCACCTGGGTTTTCGGCTTGAAGACCGGCGGGAACTGGAGGATCACCTGGTTCGAGAGCTTGGAATCGGGCGAGGCTTGCTGGGCGTCGTCCACATGGCAGGCTTCGTGGTACGGAGGCTGGGCCGTGCCGCAATACTGCGCCGGGAAATACTCCCGGAAAGCCATGGGGCCCGACGCGTCATAAACGCCCTCGGCGATCGGGAACCCTTCCGTCCTCAGCTCACCCACCGCCAGGACAAACCCCTCGCCCTGGCCCTTGAAGGATTGGAAATCCAGATGGTAATAATCACGGCGCCACAAGGTGCCCCATTTTTTCAAGGGGGCCCGGTAAACCTCCTGGCCTTCCTTGGAAAGAGAGAAATCCTCCGCCGGCGGCTTGTCGCCGGCGGGACATTCCAGGGCGGCGATCTTTTTGCCGTCCGGCAGGTACCCCACCTGGGAATAGCGGATCGCGGGGTGGCTGAGGGGACGGTAGGGGTTCGGGTCGAAAAGCCCGGTGATGTTCTTGGCTCCCGGAGAGAAGGACGAGGCGTACGACACCCGGCCCGGCGCGTCATCCGGCGCGGGCGACTTCAACGCCGAGGCGAGCGTTTGGAACACCGGCGCGCCGGCGAGGAGAAAATATCCACTCGTCTCTTGGTTGTCCGCATCCGCGGGAGGTTGGAACGCCCCCTTCCCGTCGGTCAACAGCAAATCCCCGAAGGAAGACGTGTCCTCGAAGGCCCGGTTGTCGAAGGAGGACCAGGTCAGCATCCGGTCCCTTCCCTTGTCGGAGTCCGCGTCGTTGACCGCGTATTCGAAACCCAACACCTGCCCGGCTTTCAACCGCCCGGGAAATCCCAGAAGAGACGCGTCCAGGGACGCCTCCAAGACATAACCCGACCGGCCTTCCCGCGCGAAAGGCTTGGACAGGCATTTCACGGCCTTCCGGAATAGCGCATCGGCCATTTCCCCGCCGTGGTTGCCCAGGTAGACCCCGCCTTGGACTCCTTTTTCCCCCTCAAAGGGGATGAAACGGATCTGGAAATGGTCCATCCGGTAAGGCGTCTTGCGCCCCGCGGAGAAAAACGCCGAGTCGTGCTGGAACGCGAAATACACTTCCACAGAATCCTGGTTCCAGGCTTGTCCCAAATCCGGATTGCGGTTCTTGACGATCGTGTCATCCAACACCACGCACGCCAGGTACAACTGGTCGCCTTTCCAAGCGGCGGCGAACCAGGATTCGATGTCGGAGGCGGACTTGGCTGTTTGCCCGTAAAGGCGGGCCTGACCGAGAAACCAGGAAGGCGCCTTGTGCCCCACGCGCGTGAAGGGAGCCTTCCATTCGGCCAGATCGGCGTCCACCACCGGCGCCACGGAGAGCTCCGGCGCGAGGGCGACCCCGCGGGTGTTGGCCCAACCCGCCGTCGGGCAGGCCCACCCGACGCAAAGCAAGGCGAGAATCCACCCGCCGTGAAACGCGAGCAAACGGGAATGACGCATATCCTTCATCCTTTCTTCAACCACTCCGCCATCGAGATCAGGAAACCCGCCTTGGGAAGCGCCACGGTGATCTGCCAGAGGTTCCCCTTGCCGTAATCGCCGCAATCGCCGAACCAGTTGAAATCGGTCGCGTACCACTGCTCGGATTGCCCCCCGCGCGGGATGCCCTTGGGCAACCGGCCGTCCTGCACCAGTTGGGTGGAGGCCGCCAGGTGCTGAAGCGCGCAATCGGCGTAGAGGGGATCCTTCAGGCGGCCGGAGAGGCGAAACAAATACGCGTCCGCCAGAGTGTCCCAGTTCTGAATGTGCTTGTTGGCCACCGAGGCCGGGGACATGTGGAACGTCTTCACCCGGAGGCGGCGGCAAACCGTGCGATCCGGAAAGCGCACATCGTACAGGTAACGCCAGGACAGGAGGTGGTCGGCCACCCGCTTGGCCGCCGCGAGCCAGGCCCTCTCGCCGGTCGTCTCATGGAGCTCCATGTAGGCCAAAAGCAGGTTGTAGGGATCCTCCATGTTGGGCGCCATGTAGGTGTCGTAAGGTCCGCCGATGTAGCGTTCTTTTTCGACGTAACACCGGAGGTAATAACGCGCCGCGCGGCGGGCGGCCTGGAGATAGGAGGCGGCGCGTCCCCGGTCCGGGTCCAGGCGCGCGACAACCGCCAAAGCCCCGATCCAGGTCCCGGAAGTCGCGCCGACCCAAGACACAGGTCGGCCCGTCCGGCCGTTCACCTCGTGCGGGAAGGCGCCGTCCTCGCGTTGGGTCCGGAGGATCGCGTCCAGGTTGGACCTCAAGGCGTGGTCCCACGTGGGATGATCGCGCCCTTGCCGCCGCTCGCGCTCCAGGATCAAGGCGAGATAGCAGGACCCCTCGGAGGGATTCCGCATGTTCAGCCCGTCGGACTTCGCCCAGAAAACCCTTTCCAGCCAAACGCCTTGGGAGTTCTCCGAATAAAAAAATCCGGAAGGCATCAAACCCTCGCGGCAAAGGTAATCGCACATGGTCTCGCCCATCCGGCGGAAAGCGCCGTCCTTCGCGAGATCCCCCC
Organism: uncultured bacterium; assembly: GCA_964607325.1. Lineage (GTDB taxonomy): Bacteria > Oederibacteriota > Muellerivitia > Muellerivitales > Muellerivitaceae > CAZSKE01. Next base: position 4,057 of record CAZSKE010000020.1, read on the forward strand.
AACAAAGCGCCGCGTAAGCCGCCGCGAAACCCCCGCACCACCCGCTGAAGATCTCCGGGATATCGTGCCGGTGGGAAAAGCCCTTGCCAGGGCGAAAATGCTCGTTCTTGAGGCACCGGGTGAAAAGGCCCGCCGTCCTCATCAGCCGGGCCCGGCTGACTTTGTGTCGAACCGCTTCGGGGACCCGGTCGAAGCGCGCCCGCCAAACCCTCGCGTGAAAATCAAGCCGGGGCGCGCCCGCGTAATGGCGGAAGACGAGGGTGAGCCGCTGACCCTCGCGCCAGGAAAGCCTCGGCGTCACGCGCTCGCGAAGCCGGCGCGCCCGGAGATAACTCTTCGGAACCTGTTGGGCCGGGAAGGTGAAAACGGCCTGGGGACGACCCCGGGGAGGCCGTTTCGACATGTCCGCGAAACCGATCCCCAACACGTCGTCCAATCCGGGCTTCGGGACGGGGAAATCGGCTGAATCGTCGGTCACCACGGCGTAGGAGGAACGGCGACCCGTCCAAACCACGCCAGGGCAGGAGGAACCGTCCGCCAGAAAACCCCAATCCCTCTCCAGCCCCTTGGGGTAATCGATTCGGCCATTCCAGGCCTCGTTGTCTCCATACCAAAGGGAAGGGATCACGAGGAAACCCTTCCCCGCCGGGGGCAGGTCTTTCAGATGGTAACGGACGGTCAAGAGCGCTTCGGGAATGTCCCGGAGGGCCCGATAGGTTCGCGTTTCCTCGATCCAGGCCCTTTCGCCGGATCCGGAGAGCCGGAACGTCACGCGGCAGGAAAGAAACGCGCCCGCGTCATCCTTGAGAATCCCGCCCAGCGCGTTAGGACCCGCCGCGAAAAGGGACGCCCGGTGCGTTCGACCCCGGGTTTCCATCTCGAGCGGGTGGGGCGCCGAAGCCACCGTCACGCTCCCGTAGACGAACATCAGGGCTCCGTCGCGGCCGAGTTTCCATTGGAGCTTCACGTATGTCCCGCCCCTCGCGTCCGAAATGATTCGATGAGTTCTTGTCCCGGATTCGTCAGGAAATCAGTAAAGCTCGATGTTGTCCAACTGGACCGTGCCGGGCGCGAAGACCGTTCCGGTGGTGCCGGTGTTGATCTGGAACCAGACGGATTTCACGTCCGCGGCGCTCCCCCCCGCCCAGGTCGGCTCGAAGCTGACGAAAGTCCAACCGCCTTTGGTCAAACCGGCCCAGGGCGCCTGCTCCCAGGTCGAGGAACCACCGCTCGAGACCGAGATCTGGACCCCCGGATACCCGTCCGAGACGCCCGAATCGATCCAAACCAGGCCGCGGATCCCCCGCGCGTTCAGCCCGGAGGGCGACCAATCCCAGGGAGTCACCAACGGGGTGAAGCTGATTTTCTCGTTTTGGCTCTGGGCGGTGAAGGAAACCAGCGACGTCAGGCATCCGGCCGAGCCTTCGGCGCCGGGCTGGCCCCATCCGATCACGCCCGTGACCTGGGGGAGCGATCCGCCGTTGTCGTACCAGGTGCCCGGGACCGCGGGAGAGATCCCGATGCCGTTGTTCGAGTACGTGTTGGGCACGTTGTCGAAATGCCAGCCCTGAATCGCGGGCGCGGGGGTGGGCGTGGCGGTGGGCGTGTGCGTGGGGGAGATGCTGGCGATCGTCACGTCGTCGATATAGAGATCGCCGTAAGCCCCCGAGGGGAGGTTCGTCAACTGGATGCCGAACGTCGTGACGCGGTGGGGATTGCTGGCTCCCCCGCCGACACCCGGCACGACGGTCAACGAGACCCATTGGCCCGTGTTGGCGGAAGAGACGCTGATCCACCCGCCGCTTTCCCAGCCCGTTCCGGAGTTCTTGGTGAAGAACTGGAGGCCTCCACCCGCGAGCGTGGCGTCCAGGTAGATCCACAAGGTGACGGCCTTGCCGCTCAAATCCCGGGGCGAGGCGAAGGGGAGCTCGAACTGCGCGTGAACCCCGCTGGCCGTGGCGTTGGTCACCGAGGCCTGGAGGGACCAAGCGCCGCTCCTGGGCTTGACCCCCGAGGCCCCGAAGAAATCGACTTGCGCGGCGTTGTCGGTGGACAGGGCCCAGCATTCCAGCGTGCCCGACTCGAAGTCGACGGTGTCCCTAACGCCGCAGGGGGGGGCGGGGGTCGGGACCGCCATCGAAGCCGCGGAGGGCCATTTCGGGCCGCAACCCGGCTGGCAGGCCAATGACAAACCCACCGCCAGGGTCATCCATAGCGCGCCCGCAATTTTCTTGTTTCTCACGCTTTCCTCCGCAACCACCTCAAACTCCCGTTCACGCGAAACCCTCTCACCGCCCATTTCACCCAGCCCGCGAGGAAAGCCGGGCGATCACCTCGCGTCGGCTTGGCCGATCGCGCGAGAAATCCTCAGCGCCCGGCGCGCGAGCTTCGCGGCTCAAGACTTCCTCAGAAGAAAACGATCTCGTCGATCGAGAAATCCACCGCGGCGTTTCCGCCGGTTCCGGTATTCGGGTTGTCTTCCTGCCATTGCAACTGGACCACCTGCCGGAGATGGACGCCCGAGAAGGTCGAAGGAACCGCCTCGGTCCCCCACCCCCCCTGCTGGGTCAAAGAGGCGAAAGGCAGGACCACTTGTCGCCACTCCCCGTGCGTGGTCTCGTACTCGTAGCCGAAGTGGTTGTAACAACCGGTCGGGCAGGTTCCTTGGGGGGCCGGCATGGTCTGCGCCACGGGGATCGTGAAAAGCCTTGGATCGGCGTCGTCCCCGTCGGAGACCTTCTGGTAGAACTTGACGCCCGAGAACAAGCTCGCGTTGTAGTACCCCGTCGGCGAAAGCGTGTCCAAGGGGATCCCCAGTTGGAGCCGAGCGGCGGTCAAGTGCCCCGACACCGTCAAGGCGCCGGTCGTCCCGGCGGCGCCCGGGGATACGATCGCCAATGTCGTACCCCCGGCCGAGAAGGACACGACGCCGGGACGTTGGATCACGTTACCGGGCACATCGGCCTCGGCCAAGTGGGGGTTGACGGTGGTCACGGCGGCTCCCGCGCCCTCGAAATCCACCACCCGGGAGGAGGAAAGGGCTTCGGACAAAGGCAGGGCGCGGGTCGGGAATTTGGGTTTACAGCCCGGGAAAAAACCAATCCCGCACAGGACCAGGAGCGCGCATCGAAACGCGCGGCGGTTAGAACTGGATTTCATAGGTCATCTCCACGAACTGGTTCTTCCATTCTTCCGAGACGGGACGCCATGGCAACAGGTCGCCCCGGAAGAAACCCGCGTCCAGGCAAACGCTCGAATGGTCGTCGGGTTTCACCACGCTGGAAACCGTCACCCCGTCCACTTGCCCGTCCACGTGAAAGACCGAGTAAGCGTCGAGGTCCGTATTGTCGTAAAGATAAGGGGCGCGGGCCCAGGAGGTTCCGCCGTAACCCGCCTCATCGCCGGAAGCCGTTTGAAGGCTATAGGCGGCCGAGACCTCCCAGCGATTCAACACCTCGGCCTGGATCGAGCCCACTTTCGAAATGCCGGTCAATACACCCAGAGCGCTGGAGGTCCTCTCCCATCGCAGGTTGGCGCCCACGGTGAGTTGCCGTTTGAATCCCAGGGAAGGCCCCAGGTTGATGGACGGCCCCACGTTCACGTAAGTGAGGGAACGAACCGGCACCGGAAGGGTCCCCGTGGGCTCTTCCACGGATACGAATCCCGTTTGCGTCGCGTTCAGCACGAGGTTGCCCTCGATTTCCCTCAGTTTGTAAAAGGAACCCAGCAAGCGCGACGATGCGGACCGGAGGTCGGCGGTGAACCCGGCGCCTTGGCGGTTCGGCGTGGCCAGGCCGTAGGGAAAAACCGCGTCGCGGGTCCGGTCGTAGAAAGTGAAAAGCCCGCCCGCCCGAGGCGACCCGGGCATGAAGAACGGCCCCCGAAGGGCGCTCATCGCGGCGTCCGGGATGGTGAAAAACGTCTCGCCGATTTGGGTGACGGCATCCTGACGGGTCTGGGCCAGAGGCGAGTAATATTGAGGACCCACGCTGAGGTACCGGAGCGATACCTTCGATCGTCCTTTTCGCGCGTACACCTCTCCCATCACGGCGAAATCCCCCAGGACCCTTTCGGCGTTCCGAAGGTCGTCCTGATAGCGGGCGTAGGCGTATTCCAACGCGCCTCCGGCCTCGCGACCGCTTCCCATATCCATTTTCACCGACGGTTTGACACTGCCGACGAGGTACCGGTGGGCCCAGGTGGAAGGATCCAGGGAATCGTAAGGCGAAGCGGGTTCCACGCCGTTGAGCGGTTGGTCCAGCGCCAGGCCGTAAGCCTCGAGGTCGGGCCGGATCGCGGCCCCCCCCACGCGC
>CAZSKE010000020.1:8379-13042 GCA_964607325.1 uncultured bacterium
AACAACCAGTCGGTGGTGATCCCCGGCCCGAAATACCAACCTCCCGAGGTGGTGTCGTCGAACCCGTTACGAACCATGTGGGCCAGGGCCGTGACCTTGAAACCTTCTTTGCCGTGGGAACCCGGCCGATCCAACCCGAACTCCGCCTTCAAGCCTCGAAGGGGCCAGGCGGGCTCGTGGTTCAGGAAGCTTTCGTATTTGAGCCGGTCCCCACGACGCGACCAGAATTCCGGCGCGAAAGCCAGGTCCAAAGCGTCGCGGTTCCACATCACCAGGGGCGTGTAGGATTCCTCGAAATCGCCCAGGGTCACGCCCAGGGACTTGGGACGGAAAGAGATCGTCATGCGCCGGAACGTCAACACCGGGTCCGCGTCCGGGCGAAGGTCGGTCCCGAGCCTCAACACCGCGTCCCAGGAGACTTCCTTGGAAACGACGCCCTCGGGCCGCAGATCGAGGAAGGACGTCGAAGAGCGTTTTTCCAGGCGCGAAAAACCGAAACATCTTTCAGACGCCCCCCAAGCCCTGCCCAAGCCGTGGACCGAGATGCGTTTCGAATCCTGTCCCTTGCCCGCTTGATTCAGCAGGCGCGTCTCGCCATATTCCAGCGCCTCCACCCCCTCCGCCAAAGCCTTGAGGTTGTCGCGGAGGGTCTTGATTTCAGATTGGTAGGCCTCCTCCAGGCTGTTGAGCGTGCGGGACAAGGCCTCCAGGTCGTCGGGGGAAATCGCGCGCGGGGAAACAGGACCGGAAGTTCCGGGCGATTCATTCCTGAACTCATCGCCCAATTCGGAAGGCAATTTGGGTTTATCCGTCGTGGCCTGAGCCAACACCAAGCGGTCGAGATTCGCCCGCGCCTGAAGGATGAACCGGGCCGCGTCGTACCGGGCGAGCGGAGGGACCGCCACTTCCGGCTCGATCAAACCGGCGTCGGACAATCGCGCCAGGCGGGCGTACGTGGGATCCCCCGGCGGGATCGCGTCGAACCCTCCCCCGACGGCGAACGCCGCCGGCGCGGCGACCAGCCAAATCACGAGGAGGACGAGGGCGTTAGAACGAGACTTCATAGTTCGCCCTCCAAATCTGCTCCCGGCGGTCGAAGCCCGGGATGTCCTCCCAGGCGTAACGGCTCAAGAAGAGGTCGGCCACCACGCGACAGTTCGCGCCCAGCGGGTATCGGAACCCGAAGGCCCAGGAGGTCTTGGTCACGTTCAAGGACCGGTCGGTGAAGGAGCCGAGGGCGGCCGAATCGAAATAAGAGCAGTATTGCGCCAAGGTGGGCGGCGTCCCCAAACCGTTGAGGGTGTACTCCCGCCCCGTGGATCGCGTGTTTTCATACGCGACGGAAAGAACCAGCGCGCCGACCACGGGAGCCTTGGGGAAAGGCCCGGCGTCCACCCCCACGAGGAAGGTCTGGACGACGAAAGGCTCCCACTGAGGGTCCACCTCGGTTTGTTGCCGCTTATAGTCCAGGCTCAAGGCGCAAGTCGAAGGGGTTCCCTTCAAGGCCTTGGCGAGGTTGAGGATCAACACGCTCTCGAGGGTTTGAAAAGTCCTCGTGGTATCGCTGGGAGCCGCCTTGTCAACCGGGAGAACGGAATCACCCGAGGACGTGAAGACCACGTTCGGCTCGATTTCCTTGACGCGGGGCGAGACGGAAACCCGGGGCTGGATCCACTCGTCCTTGCCCAGGCGGGCGGAAAGACCCAGGGAGTAGCCCTCGCGGTTGGGGGACGCTTCCCCATAAGGCAGGGCGTTTTCGGCCAAGCGGTCATAGGGGGCGAAAGCGGGCCGCGTCTCCTCTCGGAAAAGGAAACGGTCCAAATACCCCGGCAGGGCGTCGTCCCATTCCTGGTTCGTCGTCAGGTAACCCTCCGCGCCGACGGCCGGAGTGTAGCGGTTGGTCTGCGCTCCCGGGGAATAGAAGTAAGGGCCGTTGGAAAGGTATCGGGCGGTTAGAACCCATCGTCCCACTTCCAGGGAACCCTCGGTCCGGAGAGCCCAATCCTGAAGAAGGCTGTCCGCGTCCCTTGAATCGTCCTGGAACCGGCTTCCCGCCCATTCCACGTTGGCGGAAAATTTCCTCGCGTAAGGAACCGCGAACGACGTTTGGGAGGACAAGCTTCCCACCTGCGTCTTTCTCGCGTAAGTGGACGTCAAGTCGGGCAGGTAAGGCGCGTCGGAGGAGCGGGGATTGTCCTGAAGGATCAATCCCGTTCCCTGAATCTCCAGACGGCCGTTGAACAATCCCAAGGAAGCCTGGCCGGCCCCGTACTCGTCCGAAAAACGGTAAGCGGAGGCCGATTTCAACTCTCCCACCATGGCCTGCAACCGCGCCGATTCAAGAATCCAACGGTTCAACTTGGAAGTGGCCACGGCCTCGAATCCGCGCATATGCCAATCGGGCCCGTGGTCCAGGTACACCCGTTCTTCCACGCTCTTGCGGGCCCGGAGATAGGGGGTGGGTTCCGTGAGGGTGTAGACGGGGATTTCCGAGTTCCAAAGGGTCAGGGGGGTGTATCGACGGTAAAAGTCCCCGGCCGCGAGATCCACCACCCGGTGGTCGCTCACCAGGGACAACCAGCGCAAGGTGGCCTTGCGCTCGAGGGGATCGGCGTAATAAAGACCGATGGTTCGGGCCAGCCGTATTTGCGCGTCGAAAAGCAACGAAGACGCCAGGGCGCTTTGAAGCCGGATATCGGCGTAGAGGACGCTGTTGTAGGTCTGAGGCCCGTGGACGGCGTCAGGCCCGAAGCCCCGGAAAGAGTTGACGTAAGCCCTGGAAACGCCGGAAAACTTCGCGCCGGATTTTTTCCGCAAGGGTTCCTGGATCGAGCGAAGATTCTCCAAACGGGCTTCGGATTCCCGAAGGCGGTCCTCCAGCTTTTTCACGTCCACGTCCATCAACCGCAATTCAGCCTTGAACTCCTCCGCCAACGAGGAAAGGCTTCGCGCCGCCGGCGTGTCGGCCCCGGCCGGAAGACCCTGGGCGGCCTCGGCCGTCAACTGCGCCACCTCGAGGTTCGTCAGGTCCCCGGGATCCCGGCCGGGATCCCGGGCGAGCCGGCTCGAGACCAGGATCCGGACGCTCTCGTTGATCCAACCATCCCGGGCGTTGGTCAGCAAGGCGCCATGGCCGGCGTATACCGGCGCGGCTCCGAGCGCCCACACGGCGAAACCCAGGATGATCCAACCACGGCTTTGCGTCATCGCGTTCCCCAAAAGTTTCATTAAAACTGGAACAAAAAGTATGTGTAGATCTGGTCCGCCTGGTAATCGCTCTCCGGAACGAACCGGCTCGCGAAAGTCAGGTGTTTGTAACGCGCTTCCCATTTGCCCCCACCCCAGGGCAGGTCGTAAGCCGCCCCGAGCCCGAAGGTTCGGGTGCGATAGTCCACCCGCGGATAGGTGTAATCGGATTTCCAGGTTTCCAAACCGACGTTGCCCATCAAGTTCACGTTCTTCACGACCTGGAACAACAAGGACGCGTCCACCACGCGTTGCCGGAATAGCTCGGGGATGGTCGCGAGGGTCTCCCCCGGACGGCGGGGATCCTCCAGGCCCTTCAGGACGGGGTCCTCGGTCACGCCGGAAACCCGATGGTTCGTGAAGAAAAAGCCCCCGTAGAAAGGCCGCTTGCGGCCCAACCACTTGTTGAACCGCAGTTTCCCGGTCAGCGTCAGGTAATGGAAGGACTTCCGGTGATCCAACAGGGTGTACTGATTGCGGCCTCCCGAAACGGCCACCTGCCCCGTGCCAGGATCGATCACGGGAAGCATCAGGGGGACTCGCTCGGTCAAGGTGGATCCGTTGAATCGCGTCACGAAGGCGTAACTCAACGGCACGGAGCCGTCCCAGTTCGCGTCGTTTCGGAAGATCTGGAGGTTCCGCGTGTAAGTCTCCCCGGCGTGCCGGGTGGCGCTGTAGCCGTACCACGCGTTGTTCCCCCAAAGGCCCGTGTCCTCGGGAACGTAAACCGACAACAGGTTGGCGGCTTCGATAAAGTTGTAGGCGGCCGCGTCCGAGATTTCCGTGGCGGTGTAGTCCTGGAGGTTGGAAACCAGGACCCGGTATTCCTTCTTGTGGGCCACGTCGAGATTCAGCAACAGATCGTCCAGGGCCTCCGGCCAGTTGCGCATCCAGCTTTCCTGCCGCCCCTTCCACCCCAGGTTCGCGCGCCAACCGGCGCGATTGCTCATGAGGTCGTTGGCCATCCCGATCTTGCCTTGGTTGTCCTCGGCCACCACGCTATTGGGGTGCCCTCCCCCGCCATAACCGGCGGGGTAGCCGAACCTCGCGTAATCCAATCCCGTCAGGACCACCTTGCTCTGGAAATTGGCGTAATCAGCGCCCACGCTGGAGAAGCTCCACGTGAAGGGGTAAAGGTTGACGGACGCTTGGCCGGCGTTGGCTTTCAACGCTTCGGGATCCCCCAGGGCGTCCCGGTCGATGCCCGTGAAGAAGCTGGAAGCGCCCCCCTCCAAGTTCAGGAATACCGGCTTCAAGTCGATCCCAACCTCGGCCGAATAGGACTTCATGTCCAAGCGGGGCGTCCCGGGGGTCTCGACCCCGAGATGGTCGTTCACCCACAACGTCGAGAGGGAGGTCTGCAAAAGACCGCCAGCCCAGGGGCAGAGGATCTTGGCGCCTTCCTCCCATCGGTTCG
>CAZSKE010000021.1:0-12551 GCA_964607325.1 uncultured bacterium
TTGCTCAGGTCTTTGATTTCAACGGCGATGTGGGGATCCATGGAGACCCTTTTCGGTTGAAGACGCGGGGGGTGGTCAGCGGTTGGTATGGGGATGACGTTTGAGCCGTCCGCAAACCGCCTCCGCGCTTTTATTCGCTATCCGGGAGCTTCGCTTCCAGCGTCATTCCGGGTTTCAGGATGCCGTCGGGGTTGGGGAACGTCGCCTTGATCGCGTACACCAGGCGGGTGCGCTCCGCCCGCGTCTGCACGTTCTTGGGGGTGAACTCCGCCTCCGACGAGATGTGCGTGACCTTCCCCATGAACCGCTTCCCGGGCATCTCCGGCAGGTGGCCTGTCACCTCCATCCCCAGGGGGATTTTCGCCAGGGATGTTTGGGGCACATAAAAGACGGCCCACACCGATGAAAGGTCGCCCAGGGTCAGAAGCTTCACGCCGGGAGTCACCCATTCGCCCGCCTCGTGGTAGACGTCGAGGACCGTGGCGGACAGGGGGGCCTTCACGGAACACCAGGAGGCCCTCAGGGCCGTGTCGTCGCGCCGCACACGCAGGTGGTCGTAAGCCTCGTAGGGCATCGCGCCGCTCTTGTACACCTTCTCGGCGCGCTGGAAGTCCGCGGAGGCGCTGGAGGCGGCGAGTTTCACGTCCTCGCAGGCCAGGCGCACCAGGACTTGGCCGTCCGTCACGGTGTCGCCCTCCTTCACCTCGTAGCGGGACACCACCGAGGCCACGCGAGCGGAGAGGTCCACCTCGGTGGCCTCCACCGTTCCGGCGTATTGGAAATCCCGCTCCTTGAGGACGGTCCAGAGCGCGAGCCCGGCGAGGGCCGCGACCACCAGGATCAGCGCTGTTTTCTTCTTTTCCATCTTGTTCCTCCGTGAAGAATCGTTCGTGTGAGAACCGCGCGCCGCCGGTCAGTCCTCCTTGGAAAGCGCCGACAGGTACGCCCTTTGGACGAGGATTTGCACATCCGTGCGGGCCGCGAGCACCGCGGCCTGCAGGGCGCGCAAGTTCGCTGACTGCACCTCGAGGAAACTGGCGCGGCCGTTCTTGAAGGAGTCGTACGCCAGCGCGGCCAGTTCCTTTGTCTCCGCGATGGACTGGCGGTTGAAGGCCTGCTGGTCCGAAAGCGAGGCCAGAAGGTCCCGGGTTTTCGCCCAGTCGCGCCCGAGGTCCGAAAGGACCTGGTCGCGCCGCTTCTCCCACGCGTCGGCTTGGTCGCCAGCGGCCTTGGATTGCGCCCGGGTGCGCCCCCAATCGAAGAGGGGCATCGAGGCGTACAGGCCCACGGTATTCTGCTGGATGGTTTCGAAGATCGGTCCGTTCGGGTAGTCGTAGGAAGCGCGGGCCGAAAGGTGGATTTTGGGGAGCAGTGAGGCGTTGCCCGCCTTCTGCTGTTTCCGCGCGCTTTCCGCGAGCGCCGCGTATTGGGCGGGCTGGGGGAGGGTCGCGTCGGGGGCGTTCTCAGGGGCGGGGAAGCGCGCCAGGCTGTCCGGAAGGGGGTCCAGCGCGACGGTGACCGAGGCGACCGCGATTTCCGCGGGCGGGGAGGACGCCGTGACAAGATCGAGCGGCAGGGAGAGGTCGTCGGCGCTTTTCGTTCCCATCGCGGCGTGAAGGTCTTGCAGGGAGGCCGCCAGTTCACCCCTCGCGGCTCTCAACTGGCGCTGCCACGAGAGCACCTCCTGGTGGGCGGCCAAGGTGTCCGCCCGGCTGGCGGTGCCGGCCTGAAAACGCGCGCGGATGTCGCGGTACTGCGATTGTGAAAGTTTCAGGGAGTCGGCGATGAGCCGGGTCTGCTCCGAAGCCGCTTGCACCTGGAAGTAGGAAAGCCGAAGCGCGAGGAGCGCCTGGCGCCCGGCGCCGCGAAGGACCGCTCTCCGCGACTCGGTCTGGGCCTGGATGCTTCGGTAAGCCTGCAGGGCCGATCCCCAGTCCCAGACCTGCCAGGTGGCTCCCACGCCCACCGTGTTGGAACGGTGGTCGGTGAGCTGGATCGCGCGCCCGGGCGCCACTTGCATGACGGGCACCTCGTCCACCCAGCGGTAGGAGCCGTCGAGGGAGAGAGTGGGGAACAGCAGGGACTTCTGCGACGTCTCCAGGCGCTCGGCGGCCTTCACGTCGAAACGGGCGGCCGCGAGAGTGGGCGAGTTGGCGAGGACGGCCTTCTCGGCCTGCTCCCGGGTGAGGCGGAGTTCGGCGGCGCCGAGGGAGGTGGTCGCGATCAGGAGGACAAACGGCAGGAGTCGGGTCATGGTCAGCTCCTTTTCGTGAAGTCCGCGCCCAGGGCTCGCAGGGCGTAGACCACGCGTTTCTCGAGCACAGCGTCCGAGAGAACCTCTTCCTTCACGCCCCGGACAGCGAGTCGCATGATGTCGGGGATACGCTTGTGTTCCACGACGGCCATCGCGATGTTGGGGGCCATGATGGAAGGGAAGATGAGACTCGCGGCCATGTGGAGCGGCATCTTCTCGACATATCCCTTCTTTTGGCATTCCCGGAGCAGTTGGAAGAGGATGAAGGCGTGACGCGGGAAATTGGCCTGCACGAAGTCCATGACGCGCACGTCGCCCTGGGACGCGTCGCTTAGGATTCCCAGGAGCAGTTTCCGGTTGTCACGGGCGAAGCGGCTCAAGGTCGTGAGCGCGCGGCGGAGGCGTTCCAGCGGGGTGCCGGTTTGGGAGGTTTCCAGCTTGAAGTCGGAGAAGAAGCGCTCGTACAGGTCGCGCATGACATGTTTCTGGAAATTCTCTTTGCTCTTGAAGTGGTAGTGGAACATCCCGAGGTTCACGCCGGCCCTTTTCGCCGTGTCGCGGATCTTCAAGCCCGTGAAACCGCGCTCGTCGAGGAGTTCTTGCGCCGCGCGCAACAGCCGGACGTCACTATCGCCTTTGGGCCTCGACATGGTTTTTCCTTTCGCGCGTTCGAAAACGAGTTGTAGGAAGCGTCGTTGTTAGTCGTTTGTATAACTATACCTGTGTATACTTATACATCTGTATATGAATTCGAGTCAAGTCTTCGCCCGAGCGAAAAGGCCCGAGGGGAAAAGGGGAAACCCGGGACGCATCATGCTGACTTGTGAAAACGGCTGGTTTATGATGTCCCCCGGAAAGGCTTCCCCATGAACGCCGAGACCCAAAATTCTTCGGACCCGGCCTCGACTCACGGGACCAAAGTTCACGGGCTGGGGTGGGCGGGATGGAGCTCTTGCCTGCTTTTCCTCTTGTCCTTCCTTTTCCTGCTCGTCAGCCTCAACCCGACCTTTTACCTGGATGACAGCGCGGAGACCATTACCGCGGCGTTTCTTCTGGGCGTGCCCCATCCTCCGGGTTATCCCTTGCACACGCTCCTGGGACGCCTGTTCATGAACCTGGGATGCGGGGTCCCGGCTTTCCGCGTCAATCTTCTCGCGGCGGTTTTGGCGGCCTTGACCTGCGTCGTTCTGGCGAGGGTTCTCCGGCGAAACTTGGAAACACCCTCGTCGATCGCCTGGGTTCTGGGCCTGCTTTGGACCTTCGGGGCCACCGCGTATCCCGCTGCTTTGAGCGCCAAGGGGGGCGTTTATCAGCTTTCGGCGTTGTTGCTGGTTTTAATCCTGGCCGCGATTCTTTCGGGCCGCGTCCGGTTGGCGGCCTTTCTTTGGGGAGTGTCGTTGACGAATCATTGGATGAGCATGGCGGCTTTCGCCCCCGGCCTCATGGTTCTGGCCTTCGCTTGCTCGCGTCGCGAGGAATGGAATCCGAAGGAGCTTTGGGCTTCCATGGCCATGATCCTGTGCGGCTTCTCGGTGTACTTGGTTCTCCCCATCCGCGCGATGGCCGACCCGTCCGTGAATTGGGGCGACCCGAGGACTTTGTCCAATTTCCTCTTCAACTTCAGCCGGGCCCAATACCGGGGCGCGGAAGCCACCGGGGGGATGGCCGCGTGGGGGAAACAGGCGTGGTTTTTCCTCAAGGGCGCCTTCCTGGAGTTCCCGGGATTGTTGGCGCCCGCGGCCTTGGGCTTGTGGGCGATGGCGAAAACGGGGCCCCGGCGCGCCTGGGGGTTGGGCCTGATTTGGATCCTCCTCGCCTTTTCGTTGTCCGTGTATCTGGACCTCAAGAAAGAGCAGTATTACTTGATCGGATCCTACGCGATTCCATCGCAAACGCTCATTCTGCTTTTGACGGGCGTGGCGGTGAGCTCGGTGTTGAAACGCGACCCCGCCCGTCGTGGCGTGTGGCGGGGCGCGGCCCTGGTTTTCCTCGCGCTTCTGGCCTTGATCCTCGGAGTCGTGAGGCATACGAACGACCGGCAAACGCATTACACTTACGACTACGACTACGCCTTGAACGTGTTCCAGTGCTCCCCGCGGGGCGCGATCCTGTATTGCAAGGGCGATGGGCTGGTTTTTCCCACCTGGTATATTCAATACGTCGAGAAAAAAAGAAGAGACGTGGTCGCGGTGGGCGTGGACGGATTGCCGATGACCTGGGTGCGACAACACTTGCTTCGCGAGCATCCGGGGTTGAAGGTGCCCATGCCCACTTGGAAGGTGGGGCTGGAGTCCATCGCCATGATGCAACGGGCCATCGCCGCGGGGAATCCCGACCGACCGCTTTACCTCACCTACAACCGCGTTTTAGACAATTCATTGCCGGAGGCGCGGTTGTTGCCCTACGGCATCACCTCGAAAACCGTTTTTCCCCCGGGACAGGGGATTTTTGACGAGGGCTTGGCCGCCCATCTTTGGGTTGTCATGCGGATCCGGAATACCACGACTCAGACGCCCGACGTCCGTACCCGGGAGATGCTGTTGAAGGACTACGCCATCAACCGGAATACCTTGGGTGTTTTTTACGAGGACGCCGCGGAGACGCTGAAGAAGCAAAAACCGGGACAGACGCCGGCCACCTCGGAAATGATCGAGCGGCTTTACCACCAGTGCCTGCAACACTATCAATGGGCCCAGAAGTTCTTCCCGGACGACGGCCAGTTCGCCTTCAACATCGGAAACGCGAACTATTACCTGGGCCGCAAGCAAGAGGCCACCGTGTGGTACCGGAAATCCGTTCAACTGCTTCCGGAATTCACCGACGCTTACTTCAACTGGGCCGTGGCGGCTTTCGAGGACCATGATTACAACTCCGCCGCCAAGCTTTTCCAGAAGGTCCTGGAGCTTGATCCCTCGCGACAGGCCGCCAAGGACGGCTTGAAATACCTGAAGGATATCCGTTTCATCCCGGACCCGCCCTCCAGTATTCCGGGTCTTTGAGGCCGACATGACCACTCTTCCCACCGGCAACGAGGTCGTGGCCCTTCCGACGCTTCGGTCGGAGGACGCCTGCGTGGAATCGATGAACGTGATCCACGCGGGATTGAACGGCCTGGTCTCCTTCGCGGGGTTGGGCGCCCCTTTTCTTCGGCCCGTCCTGCGGATGGATGGGCGCGAGATTCCCTTGGAAGGGCGTTTGACGTGGCGTCGCTTGGCCGATTGGGTGCCCGAATTCCATATGGAAGGGCAGGGATACGCGCTCACCGGGGCGTGGGTTTGTCCGCCGGGTGACCGCGGTTTTCTGTTGAGACTGCGGTTCGAAAACAAGGGCGCGCGCGAGGTGTCGGTCTCGCTGGGGTTTCAGTCCTCCTGGGCCGAATGTCTCCACTCGGCGAATGTGACCAAACGACTCGAAGGCGGGCGGTTCCTGATCCTCGAATCCTGGGATGACAAGCCCGCCTTGGAGCTTCGGGGGCCCGGTCCCTTGGCCGCGATCGCGTTCTATCCCGCCGACCCTCAGGCCGCTTTCACTTTCAAGATCGGGGGGGACCCTCTGCTCGCCCCGCGAAAGGTCCATCGGCGCGGCTTCCCCGCGCTGGGCACCGATGAGGTTTTTGTGAGCGGAAGATCCTCGGGGGAGGTGCCGCCGGGTGGTGTGCGGGAAACCGCGTTCTTTTTCGGTTTGGGGCCCGATGAGGTCGGCGCTTTGACCTCCGCCCGGGAGGGGATTCGACAAGGGGCCGAAGCGGTGGAGCGTCGAACCGCCTTATGGCTGGCTTCGAGACGTCGGGCGCTTCCGGACGACGTCCTCGCCCGTGTCATGAATCTCAACGCGTTTTTCAACCGGTTTTTCGCGAGCGGCCTCACGTTGGACACGGAGGAAACGGTGGCCCTCACTTCCCGAAGTCCCCGTTATTACGTGAGCGGCGCGTATTGGGACCGCGACACGCTTCTCTGGAGTTTTCCATCGCTCCTGTCGACCGATCCCTCCTGGGCCCGCAAGGTTCTGGCGTACGCTTTCCAGACCCAGGGGAGGAACATCGGTGTCCACAGCCGCTACCTCAATGGGACCGTGTTGGAACCCGGTTTCGAATTGGACGCGTTCTGCGCGCCGATGATCGCCCTCGCGCGGTATGGGGAAGCCACCCGCGACCTTTCGTTGCTGGATCTCCCGTCGGTCCGGTCGTATCTCGATTCGTTCGAGGCGGGCCTGGAGACTCGCAAGAGCCCGAGAGGCGGGTTGTATGAGACTTGGCTTCTCCCTTCGGACGATCCTTGGCCCCAACGGTACGTGACCTACGACAATGTCTTGACGTGGCGCGCCTGTGTCGATCTCGCCGCCTTGTGGAAACGCCTGGGGCGCGCGAAGGACGCGCGCGCGGCCGCCCGTCGGGCCGCGGCGTTGAAAAAAGACATCCGGCGGCATTGCGTGGTTCGGACGAAAAAGGGCCGTGTCTTCGCCTGGTCCGTGGACTTGGAGGGAAACCACCTTTTGTACGACGAGCCGCCAGGCAGTTTATCGCTCCTTCCTTATTACGGATTCTGCGATTTCCACGACCCGGTTTGGCGCTCCACGGTCGATTGGATCCAGTCCAAAACGTTCTCGCATTCGTTCAAGGGACACGCGTTCGAGGCGGCGGGATGCCTCCACGCCCCCCATCCTTGGGTGTTGGCGGCCGTCAACCGCCTGCTTTCAGGCAATCTGGAAAGCGGCGCCTCGTTCCTGCGGCGGGCGGGGATGGACGGGGGAGTGGCGTGTGAATCCGTGGATGAGACGACAGGGGAATGCGCGACCGGAGAGGCCTTCGCCACTTGCGCGGGTTTCGTCGCGCACGGGCTTTGGAAGGCGTTTGGCGAGCGGAAAAGGAAAAAAAGCTAGCTTGTTCTGGCGGCCCGGCGGCCCGGTGGGCCGCCAGAGCAGGTGAGCAATGGACCCTGTACCAGAGGCTACGCCACGGTACAGGGCCTTCGGCAAGTTGAGCAGTAGAGAAAAACGAAATGGGCGGCCCGGCGGCCCGCCCTGAGCAAGCGAAGCGCGTCGAATGGGCCCGCCCTGAGCAAGCGAAGCGCGTCGAACGGGTCACCTGTTCAACTGCTCTACTGCTCAGGTGAATCAGGGTTCTATATGTGTCCACTCCGCGGAGCCATTTGTAAGCCGGAGGCTTACAAATGGTGTTTGGGATGGAATCGCATGGGCAAACAAGGGGCCCGACTTTACTCCCGGTCATAAAGTGGTAATATGTACATAGTTTAAAATATGTACTAATAGGGGGATTTGGTGAAAACGGTCAATTTGACACAGTTCCGAGATCATCTGGGGGAGATTGTTAACCGAGTCAAAGTCAGTGGGGAACCCATTGAGTTGACGATCCACGGGAAGGGGCAAGTGCTTCTGTACCCTCATATCACAGCGGAAGAGGAAGACGCCATGCTCGGGATCATGGCGGCGGAAGGCGACAGGGAAGGCGGTCGTTGGCTAACTCACGATGAGGTTGGGAAGACTATCAAACGGAAAAGGAAATGAACCGGTATGAGGTTTTGTGGTCGCCTCACGCTGATCGCTCGCTAAAGTCTTTGCCCGATCAAGTTCAATTGCATCTTTGGAATGAAATAAAGAAGCTGTCGGATAATCCGAGGCCCTTAGGCTGTAAATGGATGCCATCCATAGGGTATTGGAGGGTGCGCATCGGGAAGTATCGAGTGGCCTATCGGATAGCGGATAAACCTGAGTACCGTGTGTTCATTTCAGAAGTGGCGGACCGAAAACATATCTATGAGCGGCTTAAAAGGCTCCCTTGAGCAAAATGGTACGTTGGTTGGTTTAAAGGCGACGCCATCAAACGCTGGAAGAATGTGCCGAAAGCAAGTCGGCGGCTTACAAGGGAAGTGCGGTTCTATACGTGTCCACCACGGCGAGCCGATTGCCAGTATCCGTCATCCCGAGGAAGAGCGCAAAGCGCCTGACGAGGGATCTGCTTGAAAGGCGAAAAGCAGATCCCTCATGTTGTTCGGGATGACAGATAAGTAAGAGTTCGGTACGCGTCCACCACGGCGAGCCGTTATAATGCGATGAGTGGTCCGGGACTTGCGTTGAATAAGCTCGACGGGGGAATCCATGAAATGCCGCGAGTTCGGCAGGACCGGGATCCAGGTCACCGAGATCGGCCTGGGGACCTGGCAGTTCGGGGGGGACTGGGGCGAGATGTCGGAGGAGAACGCCCTTCGGATCATGGAGACCGCCTGGGAACACGGCGTGCGCTTTTTCGACACGGCGGACGTGTACGGCGCGGGGAGAAGCGAAACACTTTTGGGCCGCTTCCTGAAAGGCGTCAGCGAAAAAGCTTTTGTCGCCACCAAGTTCGGAAGGTTCCCCCGACCCGGGGGGGAAGCCAATTGGGCCCGGGAAGTGGTTCGTTCCCACGTGGAGGCTTCTCTCGAACGGCTGGGCTTGGAGACCCTCGACCTGGAACAACTCCATTGCCTGCCCTACGAGGTGATGCGGAAGGGCGAAGTGTTCGAGTGGATGCGGGAACTCCAGAAAGAAGGCAAGGTCCGGGCTTTCGGGGCCAGCGTGGAAACCATCGAGGAAGGGTTGCTCTGCCTTGAGCAACAGGGCTTGTCGTCCCTTCAGGTCATCTTCAATGTTTTCCGCCAGCGCCCCGCCGAGGATCTCCTGCCCCGATGCAGGGCCAAAGGCGTGGCTTTTATCGCCCGCCTGCCGCTCGCCAGCGGCCTCCTGGCCGCGAAGTTCGAGAAAGGCAAGATCTTCGACCCCCGGGATCATCGCCATTACAACCGCGACGGGCAGTCCTTCAACGTGGGGGAGACCTTCGCCGGGATTCCCTTCGAGAAGGGAGTGGAATTGGCCGACCGTCTTCGCCCGCTGGTTTCACCCGGCATGACCCCGGCCCAGATGGCCATCCGTTGGTGCCTGGATTTCGACGGAGTCACCACGGTCATTCCAGGCGCCACCAAGCCCGGGCAGGCCGCGGTCAACGCCGAGGCTTCGGGGATCACCCCACTGCCTTCCGTGACACACCAGCGATTGAGGGAATTCTACGAGACGGAAGTCCTGGCCAATATTCGCGGGAAGTATTGAGGGGTCGGGAAAACCCGGCGACACTTTTTTCGACGCCATCCCCCCAGCCGGGTGAGGTTCTTTTGGGCAAAGCGGGAAAATGGGCGCGCCTGAAAAGCCCGTATTCACCGGTGTTTCAACCCTGGAAAGCCATGAAATTGAAAATAGCGCGGCGGAACTAATTGCGCTCCGATGGATCCATACTTATGACTGAAGGTTGTATCGGGAGGTGGTTATGAATCGCTGGTGGATGGGTTTGGGTTTGACCCTCTGGATGGGGCTTGTTTCGTCCGGTTGTTCCCCAAGCGGCGAGTATTTTTGCGGCCCCCGAGGGCCGGCCCCCACGCCCACTTGGACCTTCACCCCCACCCCAATGCGTACGCCCTGTCAGCCGCCCACGGCCACCCCGACCGTGCCGGCCTGTTCGGAAGTGACCTCGACCCGGACCGTTTTCAACGCGTTCGAGGATTTTTCATTCGCCTCCAACCCGATTCCCGATGGCGCGTGGAAATACGGACAAACGGATACCTTGGGAGGGCCCTTCACGCTTTACACCTTCCAAAGCGTGGATTACCAGAAGGACGATCCTGTCCACAGCCTCAGCCTTTGGCAGGGGGATCCGGTCCAATACGATCCCAATGTGATGAAGAACGAATCCGGCGTGGACATGACCAGTAACGAGGGTTCCTGGGTGTTCCATCCCGCGACCGTGTATCTGCACTTTCATCCCGGTCCCGCGGGACAGTACAGTGTGGTCCGGTGGGTGTGCCCGTCGGACGGGGACTACGTGGTTGACGCGGCTTTTCGAAGTTTGCGCGTCGGCGGGCCGAACACCACCGTGGACGTCCATGTTTTGCTGAATGACGTCTCGCTGTTCAGCCAGCCTATCAACGCCCATTACGCCGATGGGGAGTTCCCCTACGCCGCCGCGCTTTCACTGAAAGCCTGTGACACGCTGGATTTCGTGGTGGGATTTGGCGACAACGCCAACCACTATTACGATAGTTCGGGCTTGAGGGCGGTCGTGGCGAGGCAATAAACATCCCCCGTTTTCGTCAAAACAGATAACAAAAGGGCCCCTTCCGGGGCCCTTTTGTTTAAATCGATTGTTCAACCGGGGCGAGCGCGGCGCGTCGAGAGGCTACTGCGCGACCACCAAGACCGCCGAAAAGGCCGGCACCGTCACTTGGAGGGTGGCGCCTGAAACGGGCTTGGCGCCCGAATCGAAAATACGCTTGCCCAATGTCTCGGAAAGCACGTAGGTGTTGACGGTGGAAGCCGCCGCCGGAAGAGTGACGTTCGTGTCGAAGCCGGACTCGTGATTCTTATTGATGAGCGCCACGAAGGTCTTGGCACCGTCCCGGGCCGCGAAGGAGTAAAGGTTGCCCGAGGACGACTTGGAATCCACGTAGGACCCGCCCACCCGGGAGCCCTTGTCGTCGTAGTTCCCGAAAAGCTTGTGGCCGAGGTACACGTAATTCCCTTCCCAGGTGGAGCCCCAATCGCAGGCCATGTCCATGCCCTCGCGCATGAAGATGCCCTGGGTGATGGCCACCAGCAAGCCACCGTGGTAATGGTGCGAGCTGGCCGGGTAGTACTCGGTCATGGCCAGCTTGGTGCCGGGATAGTTCTCGTCGATGTATTTTCTCAGCTTGGGGATGATTCCCGCGAAGGGTTCCCAGAGGTACGACTTGAGATGCGGCAGAGCGCACCAGCTGTCCGGGCTCTCGAAGGTGGGGTCCCACAGGATCCGGAGCGCGTCGAACTGCTTGGGCGTGAGAACCGGGTCGTAGGGGTGGTCGCCCAGCACGTTGACCTTCTGGCCCTTCGCGTCGGTGCCCCACACCTCGGGAAAACCGTGGTTGTCCAGGTAGTCGATCAATCGAACCCCGGCTTCCTTGGACTTCTTGCTCATCTCCCGAAGGTAATAGACCACCTGCGGGAGGTCCCCGTGGGCTTTGCGGTCGGTCCAACCGTTGTCCTTGATCTCGCTTTCACCCAGCTTGTAGCCATCCTTGCCGCCGGGCATGAAGTCCCAGGCGGACCCCGCCAGTTCCTTCACGCCCCAGGCCACGAAACCCAGGACTTGGGCGTCGGGATCGACTTTCTTCACCATGGCCGCGTATTGGGAGTTGAGGTTCACTAGGTCTTCGTAGCCAATGCCTTGGGGGCACACGTCGCGGTGGTTCCATTGCCAGAGGCCCGGCTCGTTGTCCAACGAGTAGAATTTCACGCCGCCCTTGGAGGCGGAGCCGAAGGACTTCACCAGGGTTTCAACCCAACCCCGCTGGAATTCGGGGTCGCTTTTCACGTAATTCAGGCTGGGGTCGTTGCCCCAGATCAGTTTTCCATCCTTGGTGCGCCCGTTGCCGGCCCCGGCGTCATTGGCTTCCTGGTCGGGGAACAACGAAAGCGGATAGGTCGACAAACGGCCCCCCTCGGGAGGGGCCTTGGCCACCCATCCGATGGTGGGAATCGTGATCATCATGTCGGCCCCGCCCTTGAAGGCTTCCTCGGTGAACTTGTAGTACGTCTTCTCGTTCTCTGGGCCCTTGGGCTTGTTGGCGGTGTTGAGGAAGTACCAGTCCGCGCCACGGTTATCGGCGTCCTCCTTCCAGTTGTAGTTGGTGGAGGCGTTGCCGCCCATGCGGCTCACGGTACAGCCGAGCCTTTTGAGGGTCTTGGCGGAATACCCCCAGCCATTGAAACCGTAGATATAGGGGGAGATGGCCCGTCCCAGTTGATCGGATAAGGAGACTTGGGCTGTCTGAGTCTGGAGCTTGCCCAGCGTCACGGTCACGGACTGTAGGGCGGAAGATTGCTTGGCGTTGGCCGCCGCCACGCTCACGACGAACGGGCCGTCGCCTTTCAACAAAGCGCGAGGAAGCTTGGCTTGGCGTTTCTCCGGTCCCACTTTGCCGACCTTGCGGTTGTCCACGGAGAGCACGAAAGCCTCGATCTTTTCCCCAGGCGCCTTGTCCCAGGCGATCGTCACCCCGTCGGGGCCTTGCAGAAAACCGAGGTTCTCGACGGGTGTCACGAGATCGGCGGCGGTGAAATACATGTTGTCCAGGAAAACCTGGCAACGCTTGTTCTCGGGGTAGGAGCCGGGGATGAGATCGAGGCGGATCATGCGCAGTTTAGTGGGATCCACCTTGCCGAGATCGGGGATCGAGGTGAGGGGAATGATGACCTTGGTCCACGCGGGACCCAAACGGCG
>CAZSKE010000022.1:0-3750 GCA_964607325.1 uncultured bacterium
GCACCCCCCTGCAGTTGCTGGCTTTCAAACCGCTCCCCTTCCTCGACCGCGTCCGGTTCGGCGTCCAGGCCCTGTACCTGGGCATGGTCAACGACTGGAAGAAGTACGAGAAGGTCACGGCGTACGCCTGGCTCAAGAAATACGCGGGCCCGCATATCCTCCGTGTCGCCTGGGAACCTCTCCTGCGTTCCAAATTCGGCCCCTACTTCGACAAGGTGGCCATGGCCTGGTTCTGGGCGCGCGTGCACGTGCGCGCCAAGTCCCGTCAAGGCCCCGTGGAACGGCTCGGATATTTCGAGGGCGGTTTCGACTTGTTCCTCGGAGCATTGGAAGCCGCCATCAAGGCGAAGGGCGGAAGGTTCCACATGAAGACGCCCATCGACCGCCTGATCGTCGAAGGAGGAGTCTTCAAGGGGGTGGAGGCCTCCGGAAAAAAGGAGGCCTATGACCGCCTGATCTTCACGGCGTCCACGCCCTTGTTCCTCCAGACTTGCCCGGACTTGCCCGAGGCGTACGTGAGGCGCGTCACCGCCCTTCCCTTCATCGGGGCGCAATGCCTGACCTTGGTGATGAACCGGTCCTTCAGCCCCATCTATTGGCTCAACATTTCCGACATGGAAATCCCCTTCCTGGCCCTCATCGAGCACACCAATTTCGCCCCCCGGGAGTGGTACGGCGGCAAGCACCTCATGTACATCGGCAACTACCTCATGCCGGACCACAAGCTGTACAGCCTTTCGAAGGAAGAGCTTCTCAAGACGTTCACGCCCCACTTGCGAAAGGTCAACCCCGATTTCGACCCCTCCTGGGTCGAGGAGTCCTATTTGTTCCGCGACCGTTGGGCCCAGCCCGTGGTTCCGCTTCATTACAGCGACATCAAACCCACCTACGAGACCCCGATCCAAGGCGTCACCCTGGCCAACATGAGCTTGGTGTATCCCGAGGACCGGGGCACCAACTTCGCCGTGGCGGTGGGAAACCAAGCGGCCCGGATCGTCGATCCGAAGGTGTCGATCCCCGAATTCCACGAAAACGCCACCGGCCCAAAACGGCCATCCGCCGTCGGCGATCCCCTATCCGCCAGGCCAACCGCGAGTCGTTGACCGCTGACAGCGACCGCCGGCCGCGCCATTTATGATAAACTGCCGCGGCTCGATCAATCCGCGGAGTCAAGGCGATGCCCAAGCTTCCAAGCCTTTCCCTTTTTTTCCCCGCCTACAACGAGGAACCCAACCTCGAACGCATGGTGCGCTCCGCCCAGAAGATCCTGCCGGAAGTGGCCCGCGAGTGGGAGATCATCCCCGTCAACGATGGAAGCCGCGATAAGACCGGCGAGATCGCGGATCGTCTGGCCGCCGAGGATCCCCACGTCAAGCCGGTCCACCACGAAACGAACAAGGGCTACGGCGGCGCCGTCGCCTCGGGGTTCAAAGCCGCCCGTTACGAGTACATCTTCTTCACCGACGGCGACCTGCAGTTCGACCTGCGTGAAATCACCCGCCTCATCGAGAAGGCGGACGAAGCCGACCTGATGCTGGGTTATCGTGTGAACCGCAAGGACCCCTGGCACCGAAAGCTGAACGCCTTTTGCTGGGGCACCCTGGTCAAGTTGTTGTTCGGCTTCAGGGTGAGGGACGTGGATTGCGCCTTCAAGATGATCAAACGCCGGGTGCTCGACAAGATCGAATTGACGTCCTCGGGAGCCATGATTTCCACGGAGCTCCTGGCCCGGTCCCACAAGGCCGGTTTCCGGTTCACCGAGGTGGGCGTGACCCATTATCCCCGCTCGGCGGGCACCCAGACCGGCGCCAAGCTTTCGGTGATCTTGAGGGCCTTCCAGGAGTTGTTCAAGCTCTACGGTAAGCTCAAATAACCGGCCCCCATCTTCCCTCTCGCGGAATCGTCGCCCATCGTGGAGAACATCCAAATAAAAAAAGGCCGGGGAAAATTTCCCCGGCCTTTTTCGTTTTATTCGCCTTCGCGGCCCCGAACGGCTGACGGCCAGCGGCGGATCGACTTATCCCTGGGTTTTCAAAAACGTCAGATGGTTCTGGGCCTGCTTGACCAGGGCCGGGTCCTGCGCCTTCGCCAAGACCTTCTCCCAGGTTTCCATCGCGGATTCCTTACGCCCCAAACCCTCGTAGGACAGCGCCAGGTCGTTCAACACCGAGGCGTCCTGGGGCCGTGACTTGAGCGCCGTTTCCAGTTCCGTGGAGGCTTCCTGCCAACGACCGAGCTGGAGATACACGTTGCCCAGGTTGTAATGAAAGTCGGGATCGTTCGGGTCGAGGGAAACCGCCTTCTTCAGCAGGTATTCGGAATCCTCGGTATTGCCGGCCTTGAGGTACATCATGGCCAGGTTGTTGACCGAATCCGCGTGGCGAGGATCGAACCGGAGGGCCATTTCATACATCCGGACAGCCGCGTCATCCATCTTGAACCGCGAATAGAGGTAACCCAAACCGAAATAAGCGCGCGCGTAGGTGGGATCGACGTCGAGGCACTGCTTCAGCAATTTGAAGCTTCCCGGATAGTCGTCCTGGTCGTAACGCGCCTTGCTTTTCGCGAACAACGACTCAGGCGAGACATACAAAGCCGGTTTTTGCTCGATCACGGGTTTGGGCGTCGGGACAGGCGTGGCGACCCGCGCCACACGAACGCGCTTGGCCACCTGCTTGGGAACGGCCGGAACAGGGGTCGGAGGAGGCAGGGGTTCCTGGGCCATCCGGGGCTGGAGCACTTCCGCCATCCGAAAAGTCCAATGGGTCGCCTCGCCGAAAAAGCCGAACAAGATGAAGAAAATAAGGAGAGCCAACCAAAGAAGATCCACCAAATCCTGCGAGGCGTCGCGCACTTTGACTCCCAAAGGCCGATTCTGAGCCTCGGTGGCCGCTCGCTTGGCGTCGGCCGATCCGACCGGGGCCGACTTGGGAAGTTCAGTGCCGCATTTGACGCAAAGCTTGGTGCCGTCTTGATTTTCGGCGGTGCAGGCCGGGCAAAGGATCATGGGGGAAAAAATCCTCAAGATGTTTTACGGACGGGCCCCGGCGATAAAAAACCGCCGACCCGAAAACCGTTGAAAAACGCACATCACTTTAACCCCCGAAAGAGGGGCCGTCAACCGCCCCGTCACCGGGGTGGCATGGGGTTTTTCGTTCACAGGCCGTCGAAAAACCCCCGAAATCCAAAACCCTCCTTGGGATGGAACCGGAGAGAACGGAAAACCCGCGCCGGAAGGGACCGGTGTGGGGCCTGGGCCCCCTGAGCATCGAAAACAAAGCATGGGCCCCGATCGTCATCGTCGGTTTTCGGTTGTTCGACGGCTCCGCCGATCGCGCCGCGATCGGCTCACACCGCCTCGATCTTGCTTTCCCTCTCGCCCAGATCGTCCTTGACCGTTTGGCTTTGGGTTTCCAGCTTGTCCCATTGCTCGTGAAGGCCCACGATCTGGTCCCGAATCGCCTCCCCGTTCTTGCACATGCGCTCGACCAGCTGGATCAACAATTCGTTGTCGTTGCGCTGGTCCTCCAAGGCCTGGGAGATTTCCCCCAAGAGCGCGCCGGCCTTCCGGATCGATTTGACGATGTTCATGAAAACATCGCCCGCGCTGTAAACCACGTTGATGTTTTCCTCGATTTTTTCCGTGCTCGAGATGAGCGAAATGGCGTTGGACGTCTTTTGACGGATATCATCCACGAGAATCTTCACATCGGACGAGGCCTTCGTGGAGGCTTCTGCCAGGGTCTTGAT
>CAZSKE010000022.1:3767-9563 GCA_964607325.1 uncultured bacterium
GCCACCACGGCGAAACCCTGTCCGTGTTCCCCCGCCCGCGCGGCCTCGATGCCGGCGTTCAAGGCCAACAGGTTGGTTTTCCGGGCGATGGTGGTGATGGAGGTCACGAAATCGCCGATCTGGCCCGAAGCGGTGCTTAATTCCCGGATGACCTCCGCCGAGGAACCGATCGTGGCTTTCAGCTCGGTCATGGCCTTGATCTCGTGTCCCACGGACTTGATGCCGTCGGAGGCCGCCTTGACCGCCTCGTCCGTGTCGCCCGCCACCTTGCGGCTGTCGCCCGCGATCAAACGGTTGAGTTGGAGGATGGACTTGTTGATGCGGTTGATCTTGTCAAGGCTGGAGGCCCAGTCCTGCGCCGTTCCCTTGAGCCCGAGAGAAACCTGGGCGAGGCGTTCCTGCTCGTCCAGCATGCGTCGAAGATTGAGTTGATGCTTGGCCGACCAACCCGCGATAGCGATCGGGTCCGGCGCCTTCCGGACTTCCAAGGCCGCGTAACCTTCCAGGAGTCGGCTGGCGGCTTTGGCGGGGGTGCGATCCGCGTCGCTCAACTTCTCGAGAATCTCGTGGGCCTCGCTCTGGGGAGGCGCCTGGGACAGAAGGGAGGAAAGCCATTCCGTCGAGGCCTCATCCTTCAGGTTGGAAAACAGCCAAAACAACCCGCCCAAGGCCAGGGCGCCCAGAAAAGCCGCCATGGGAGCCTGGAACTGGGACAGCAAAGCGCCCAGGAGGGCTCCCAGCAGAACCGCGGCCAGCAGGTGACGGGTCTGAAATCGGGACATCAATTCGTCTTGTCCAGATGATCCTTCAGGCGGACGGCGTCCTCTTCCTTCATGGCCAGGTATCGCAGTCCAGCCCCCGTGTCGTTGGCCCAGACCACCTCCGCGAACGCCGAAAGGAGCGAACCGCCATCCGAGAGGTTGATCTCGATCCGCAGGATGGTCCCCACCGACAGGATGACGGGCGCGCCGATGTAAACACCGCCCTCGCTCAGGTCCACCGTTTTGCTCTGAAGGTCCCTTTTCTTTCGTTCCAGGAGGTTCGCGATCTCCTTCTGGTCGTCGATGACCCGATACTTGACGGGAACCGCCAACTGGACGCGGGGATGCTGGCGTCTCTCGATGAACATTTTCGCTTCAGGCATGTGATTTCCTCGATTCAAAGGGCTGGTCCGTCACCGGACCGCGCCAACGGATGATAAGAAAGCACCACTGTGATGAAGTTTCCGTAGTCCATCCGGGCCTTTTGACCTAATTCGAGCGGGAAGAAGGTCCAGCGCCCCTCCAAGGTCATCTGAGAATCCACCCGCACCCTCAAGGCCGCCGTGGAATACATCAAACGATCCGAG
This sequence comes from uncultured bacterium, assembly GCA_964607325.1. GTDB lineage: Bacteria > Oederibacteriota > Muellerivitia > Muellerivitales > Muellerivitaceae > CAZSKE01. The sequence continues at coordinate 5,116 of CAZSKE010000022.1, forward strand.
ATCGTCCACGCCTGGCCGTTCAAGAGCGTTTCATCCACCCAACGCGACCGCAATTCGTAAACCAGGGCGACCCATCGGTCACCCCGTTGGTAGGTCCGCCACTCGACGCGAGCGCCGACGTGAGTCTGGGCCGGCCAACGCGCCTCGGAAGAAGGGACGTCCAAGCCCATCCATCGGTCGAATCGGGCGGTCGCCTCTTTTTCATAGTGTATCCATTGAAAAAAGGAAAATCTACCTGAAGTCTCCGAAGCCCAAACCCCCGCGGCGTTCCGCGCGACCCCGCGGCCGGGGGCCAGAATCGGATCGTTCAACCCGAAGGGAGAAGGTCCCGTGGGCCACCGGGTCCAGGCGTCGACAGCCAGACGGAAAGGGGTTTCCCGACGTCCCAGGGCGAGGAAGGAAACCCCGGTCTCGAGATCCCCACAGCGGGTCAACCGTCTCAGCCCAAGCCCATCGGCGGAATCGAATCGGTTGCTTTCCATGGGAAGTGAAACCCGGATTTGCGCGCGGTCCCAAGGCCAAGCGGAAAGGCCAACGCCATACTCAACGCCGCGCATGCTCAAGATCAACGGCAATTCCGAGACCTTGAGAACCGGAAGAAGGAATTCATCGGGGAGTCCCAGGTTGACCCACCAAGCGCTGGGTTTCTCGAAGCGGTATAGCCCCACCTCCAAACGGGACGGGGAGCCAAAGCCCAAGGGCCCCGGGCCTAAATCCCAGGCGCCGGCGGAAAGCGGCGCCATCCAACCCAGGAGGGACCCAAGGAGCCCCGCCCGTACCAGAACCTTCGCGCGGGAATAAAAAACCTTTGTGGAATCACGGTCGGGCGGGAGTCGTCGTTTCAGCATCGCTCAAGCCATTCCTTGAAAAGCGTCGGGGTTTGCCGCGGCGGAGGTGGGCGAAACAGGCCAGGACATAAACCACCGCTTGAAGGGCGACGCGCCAGGCTCCAGGAGAGAAACATCAGAAGCTCAGCGCCACCCGCACATAGGGTCCCGCTTTCGGCTCCAACGTCCACTTGAGATGGTAGCGTCGGTTGTAACGTCGCGCGCTGTCAAAAGCGTCCTGAACGCAAAAACCGTACGTCACAAGAGCCGCCAACCCGTAGATCTGTCCCGCCGTGGCGTTCTTCTCCCGATAATCCGGCTGGAGCTTTTGGAGATTATCCACCGACTGCCACAGGGTCAACCCGAAAGCGCCCGCGAAAAACAAACCTTTGATGGGTTCACCCGCGTACACATGACCGGAGCCCGGAAGGACGGCGGACATCCATCCCGCGGTCCGGGGTCTTTTGGCGCTCTTCCCCTCCACGGGCTCGGGAACGTTCTCGATTTCTGGAATACTCGGGGCCACGACCGGAGTGGGGGTCGCCACCCCTTCCTTTTCCACCGGGAGGGGCGCGAGGCGAGGCGGGGGGATCGGGGTCGGTGATTGCGGGGCGTTTTCCCAAAAAGTGGGCTCGGCCCAAGCGGTTGAGAGCCCTAAAAACCAGGCGGAAAGGAGAAGGAGGGCGACGCGCGAAGTTTTCATAACCCGATTACGTTACCCTCCCCTCCCCAACCTGTCAACGCCGAGCGAAGCCCGCCCGTTTTCAGGACACCACTAGGAGAACTTGATGAATTTGAGGTTCAAAATATGGGGAATGCGCTTGAGTTCCTCCAGGACCTTCGCGGGGATCTCGTTGTCCACGTTGACTAAAGCCACGGCTCGCCCCCCCTGGATCTGCCGCCCCACGTACAAACCCCCGATATTGACCTTGTTGTTCCCTAACACGGTGCCAAGGTGGCCCACCATGCCCGGCAGGTCCTCATGGTCCATCCAGATCATGTTGCCCACCGGCGCGAAATCGGTTTCGTTGCCGTCCAATTCCACGATCCGCGGGGCCTTGCGACCCGTCACGGTGCCGACAACGGTGTGTTTTCCCTTGTCGTTCACCACGGTCACCTTCACCAAAGAAGCGTATTCCTCGACCTTGTCCGAAACGGTCTGAACGATCTCGTAGCCGCGCTCCTTGGCCAGCACCAGGGCGTTCACGTAGTTGACCGAATCGGTCATGACTCGCTCCAACACGCCCTTCACCAAGCTCAAGGTGAGCGTTTTGGTGTCGTGCGCCGTGATCTCCCCGTTGTACTCCACCTCGATCCTCTTGATGAAGGATTCCGCCAGCTGGGCGTGGAAAGCTCCGATGCGCTCCGCCAACGTGATGTACGGCCCGATCTGTTCCAGGGTCTTGGGATCCAGGCTGGGCATGTTGGCCGCGTTACGAACGCGACCGCCCTTCAACGCCTCGACCACCTGTTCCGCCACCACCACGGCGACGTTTTCCTGCGCCTCGGTCGTGCAGGCGCCCAAATGGGGAACGCACACCACGTTGTCCAAAGCCAGCAGAGGACTGTCGAAAGGCGGTTCCTTCTCGAACACATCCAAGGCCGCCGAGGCCACCTGGCCCGACTTCAAGGCTTCCGTCAGGGCCGCCTCGTCGTAAATGCCGCCGCGGGCGCAATTGATGATTCGCACGCCCTTCTTCATGGCGGCGAACTGCTTGGCCCCGAACAACCCCTTCGTCTCCTGGGTCAGCGGGGTGTGAACGGTGATGAAATCGGATTTCGCGATGATTTCCTGGAGTGTGACGATCTCGAACTCATGGCCCTTGGCCTTGGCGGGATCGATGTACGGGTCGAAACCGATGACCCGCATCCCCAGACCCAGGGCCTTGCGCGCCACGTTGGTCCCGATGCGGCCCAAACCCACGACCCCGAGCGTCTTCTCGAAAAGCTCGGTGCCGATGAACTTCGTCCGCTCCCATTTCTTTTCCCGAAGGGACGCGTTGGCCTGCGGGATCTGACGGGCCATGGACATCATCATGGCCACCGTATGCTCGGCGGTGGAGATGGTGTTGCCGTCGGGGGTGTTCATGACGATCACGCCGCGTTTGGTGGCGGCGGGCAGTTCCACGTTGTCGAGCCCGGCGCCGGCCCTTCCCACGATCTTGAGCTTCTTGGCCGCTTGCAACAATTCAGCCGTCACCTTGGTGCCCGAGCGGATGATCCAGGCGTCGTAGTCCCCCACGATTTTCTTGAGGTCCTCGGGGGCCATCTTGAGCTTCTCGTCGACCTGGAAGTCCTTCTCCTTGCGAAAAACAGCCATGCCCTGCTCGGATATCTTGTCGGTCACCAGGATTTTGAACAAGACGGCCTCCTTGAAATACGTTGTTGGCCCGGCTCCGCCGAAGCCTCGCCGAGGCGAGGGAAGGGGTGGGGCGAGAGGAGCGACCCTTGAATCACTTGGGCCTTCTCCCCCGGCCCCGCGTCCTTCGCGACCCGGAATAAGACTTACAAATTTTCCGCCATGAGAATCTCCTCGGCCGCCTTGACCCCGGCACCCAGGGGCGCTTTGTAGCCCAAACGGGTCAAAATCATCTCCAGCCGGGCGATGACGAGCAAGGTGTCCGATCCGTCGGCGTAACCCAGATGTCCCAGGCGGAAGATCTTCCCTTTCAGCTTCCCCTGGCCACCCGCAATGGTGATGCCATAGGTGTCGCGGAACATCTTGTTGATATCGCCGCCGGAGACGCCTTCAGGCGCCCACACCGAGGTGATCGCGGGAGAAGGCGCCGTCGGGGCCAGAAGTTTCAACCCCAGGGCCTGGACGGCGGCCCGGGTGGCCTTGGCCAACCCCGCGTGCCGCTTCCAGATGTTTTCCATGCCTTCCGCGTGGATCAGCTTAAGGGACGCTTCAAGCTGGATGACCAACGAAACCGCCGGGGTGAAGGGTGTGTCGGGCATCTTCTCCTCGACCAGCTTCTTCACGGCCTTGTCGTAGCTGAAGTAGAACTTGGGGTTCTTGGCCGTCTTGGCCTTCTCGAGGGCCGCCTTGCTCAGGGACACGAAAGACAGTCCCGGAGGAATCGAGAACGCCTTCTGGGAACCCGCGCACACCACGTCCACGCCCCACGCGTCCGTCTCGAAGGGCGCGGCGCCCAACCCCGAGATGGCGTCCACCACGATCAAGGCGCCGGCCTCGCGCGCGACTTTCGCCAGGGCTTTTATGTCGTTGACCACGCCCGTGGAGGTCTCGTTGAGGGTCGTGAAAAGCATCTTGGTGTCCGGGCTGGCCTTGAGGCGCTTGGCGACCTCGGCCGGATCCACCGCGGTCCCCCACTCGACCTCGTAGTAGTCGACCTGGAGGTTGTAGGCCTGCCCGATCTTCTGCCAGCGTTCCCCGAAGTTACCGCAGGAGGCCACCAGGATCTTTTCACCCGGGCTGGTCAGGTTCGCGATGGTCGATTCCATGGCGCCGGTTCCCACCGAGGCGAAGGTCACCACGGGGTTTTCGGTGGCCTGGAGGATGAAGTTCGTGGCGGGACTGTAGTTGCCGATGGCGCCATGGTTGTCGATGGCGCGAACCCGGACGGGATAGGTCCCGATGCCCGAGAAGACATGCGTCAC
>CAZSKE010000022.1:9573-10838 GCA_964607325.1 uncultured bacterium
CCGGAAGAACTTCTGAAGCCCCTCGTGGGCCGACTTGAAGATGGCCTGGAAGCCGGGGGTCCGGTGGTGAATGATGGGCATGGCGGCGACAGCCAGCACCTCGGGGGGAATAGGGGTCGGGCCGGGCGCCATCACAAAACGTTTCATGGAAATCCTCCAATGGGTTTAAGGGCTTTGGGAAGCGTAAAAAAAGGCGGGCGTTGAAGACCCTTATTCAGGCGGGTTTTTCAAAGGCGATGCGAACCACTTTGTGAAATATTTCACAAAGTAGCGACTATATATATCCCACGACAAACCAAAGTCAAGCGAAGTTTGTGAAAGATTTCACAAGGAGGAAAACAACCACCAGCCGATGGCCGTTGGTTTCAATCGGTGACAAGCCGGTAACGACGAACGGCGCTTTCAGGGCGTGGGCGTGGCCTGCGCTTTGTACCGATTCAACCATTCCGCGAGCTTCTGGTCCGTCGGGCGCAACTTAACCACGGTTTCAAAACACCGGACGGCATAATCCTTCTGTCCCGAGCGGTAATACAGGTTACCCAGTTCCCACCAGGCTCGCGAATCCTGAGGGTTCTTACGGAGCGCGGCAAGATAGGACTGGACGGCTTCCGCGTATTTGCCTTCCTTGACGAGCGCCTGGGCTCCAGCCACGTCGTCCGCGGGAAGCTCGAACTCGAGGGTAAGCGCTTCGCCGCCGCCGACCCCCGCCGGGACCGCCTGCGGCGTCACGAGTCCCTGATAGGGTGTCGCGGTCGGCGTGACGGTGGGCGTCAGGGTCGGGGTGGGCGAGGCGGTGGCCCTTAAGTTACTGCCGAACTTGTAACCCAGGCTGAAACGGTGCGAATCGCCCAGGTCGCCGTACGGAACGAACGCGTAATCCAGTTCGATGGTGTTGAAACCCAATCCGGCTCCCGCGGTCAATCCGGTGAGACCGCCGTATCCCTTCCTGCGAAGCTTGCCGTCCCATCCCACGCGCGCTTTCAAAGCGCGGTTGAAGCCCGCTTCCAAACCCGCCTGGACGGAATTGCCGATACGGGGTTCCAGGTTACCGGCCAACGCGGCGAGGGCGAAGGATCCGTTCTTCTTTTCCAGTTTGCGTGAAACACCCACCCGGAAGGCCGACGCGGCCGAAAGGGTGGATCCCGACATGGCTCCGTTGACGTACGAAGCCCCCACGCGCCAACCCGGCTTGAAAATCACCAGGGCGCCTACGTCCGCGGTGAAAAGCGAATAGGATTTTTCCGCCAGGGTCTGCTGGGTGCCGC
>CAZSKE010000022.1:10848-12348 GCA_964607325.1 uncultured bacterium
CACCGAGAGGTCGCCGAGAATCCGGCCCCCCCACCCCGCTCCCAGCCCCATCTGGTTGGCGGTAAAGACCCCCAGCGGGCTTCCATCGGCGTCCCGGCCCTCGAAGGAACCGTAATCCACGTATTGGCCCGTCACGCAGAAACCGCCCACGCGCCGAACCGGCACACCCAGGGTGAAGACCTCCTGGTTGGACCCGAACCAATTGCTGTGATGAATGGAAAGGTCTGAACGGGAAAGGCCGGCAAGTCCGGCGGGGTTCCAAAGCGCGGAAGACGCGTCGTCGGCCACACCCACAAAAGCGGATCCCAGAGCCGAGGGTCGCGCGGCCCCGCCCTGGTTGTCGAGGGGGTCCTGGCGGCTCGCCGCCGAATACACGGTCTCGCCGAAACCGACCGCGGGCAACGCCAGCCAGAGGCAGGCGAGAATTTTGAGCGTCCGGGGCCTCATGGAGCCTTCGTGGTCTGTATTGCTCAGCGGAGGACGACGAAACGTTTCAGAGGCAAGTCGTCGGCCCGCCTTGAATCATAATTCAAACGGGCGCGGAACAAGTAGACCCCCGGCGCGTATTCGCGGACAGTCATCCGCGTGGTTTGGGGTCCCGAAGGCTTGTTTTCGGTGTTTTCGGCCACCAATTCGCCCGCGGTGTTCCAAACGGTGATTTTTGCCGTCCCCTGGGCCCTCATGACATACGCCACCCAGAGGTAATCCCCCGAAACAGGGTTCGGATAACTGTACAGGGAGCCCGGTACGGCCTGCTTCCCCGTCGGCGTCAGGGTCGGAGTGGAGGTCGGCCCGACCGGCGGAACGGTGCCCGTCGGGGTCATGGTGAGGGTCCGGGTGAAGGTCCGGGTGGGTGTCCCGGTAACAACCGGGACGGGGACGGAAACCGCCACGATCGGGCCGAAACCCGTTCCCTGGACGGACGCGGCATTGTCCAACGTCGTCCCCGGAAGGGTTCCCGCGTCCACCAGGATCACGAAGGTCAACGTCGTCGTGCCGGCTGGCAGGTCTCCCAAGGTCCAGGTCAAGGTTCCACCGGATACCGTCCCCGCGGGGCCCCCGATGAATCCCCCGAACGTCGTTCCCGCGGGAATGACGTCGGTCACCACCACGGCGGCGGCGCCCGGAGCCCCCACCGTCAGGGTCAAGGTGACGGTGATCGCGGATCCGGGGATAGAAACAGCCGGGTCGAATGTCTGGCTCAGGCTCACAGACCCGGAAAACACCGTTGCCGTCCAGGTAGCCGTCCTCGTAAACGACGAAGTCGGAGTCCGGGTGTAGGTCGGGGTCAATGTTGGGGTGGATGGCACCAGCGTGGCGGTCCAGGTGCGGGTGAAGGTCGGGGTGGCGGTGCGCGTGCGCGTGAACGTGCGGGTCACCGTGGGCGTGTTTTGAGTGCCCGTCGTGGTGAACGTCGCCGTGCCGGTCGGGGTGAAGGTGCTTGTGAAGGTAGTTGTCGGGGTGTAGGTCGGGGTCAATGTTTCGGTGAAGGGCACCAGT
>CAZSKE010000023.1:0-12327 GCA_964607325.1 uncultured bacterium
ATCCTTCGGGACCGTCATCGCGTCCGCTGGGCGGTCTTGTCCATAATCGCCATGGCCACGATGGTCCTTCCGAGATCCTCGCGATACCTCGCCTCTCACCTGTTCGACGCGTTTCGAGAGGGGACGGTGGGGCTGGAGGATCCTTTCTCCAGCTTACTCTCGAACCTGTGGGTCTACACCACGCAACCCGTTTGGGTTTTCTCCCCGATCCTGCTTTTGTTGGCCGTGGGCGGGGGATTGGCGGTGCTGAATCAAGCTGGGCCCACGCACCGGATTTGGAGGAGGTTGTTACTGCCTTTCCTGGGCTTTCTTTTGCTTCTCAAAATGATTCCCACCAACTATCAGGACCGTCATCTTCTTGTTTTCCTTCCCGCCGTTTGCGTTTTGGCCGCCTCCCAGCTTGAGTTGTGGTGGGACGCTTGGCGGGAACGATACGGAATCCTCGGCGCCCTCTGGCGACGCAACGCGCTTGCCGCCGCGGGCTTGGCGTGGCTTCTGGTCTTCTCCATGGCGGTGTTGATCGTCCAGCGGGACGCATTCGGGGATCTGAAGCGAAACGCCGAGTTTCTCCGAACCCTTCCCGCGGGCAGTACCGTGTATTCGGACGAAAACATCAAAACCGACCACGCGTCCGGTCTTCAGACCCTCCCATGGAACCCGCCCCGCCAAAACCTGAAAAAGGGCGATTGGCTGGTTTTTCACACCTTCACCACGAATCGGTATCGTCTACTAGAGGACAGGCTCCGGGATAACCACGAGTTCGAGATCGTGAGGGTCGACAAGTCCTACGTCGTTCCCCTCTTGACGGATGTGATGATGGATAAAAAGTTCCAAAATCGACCGCGGGCGGCGTCCCACCGGTTGGAACCCCAGTTTTTTGACACCATCACGTTGAGGATTCTCCGCCCCCACATCCGCGAACGCGCGCCAGGAATCGGCGCCCCGGAAGAACCAAACCCATGAGAATCGCGACCGCGGAGGACATGCGTCGTATCGACCGCGAGGCGGTCGAAAAGCACGGCTTGACGATCCAGGCTCTGATGGAATCCGCCGCGCGGGCGGTCCTGGAAGTGTTGGAGGTGCAGGTCCCGTCGTTGCCGAGGAAAACCTTCGGCGTCGTTTGCGGGCCCGGGAACAACGGGGGCGACGGTTTGGCGTTGGCTCGTTTTCTTCGGAAGCGGAAAGCCTCGGTGGTGGTCTTGTTCCGAGGCGATCCCGAGGACCTGCGGGAAGAACCCAAACGGCAGTTTGAAAAGACAAAAGCCGCCCGCGTCCCGGTGATCGTCCTGGGCGACTCCGCGGCCTTGAGTCAGGCGCCGGCGTTGCTGGGAGAGTGCGACGAGTTGGTGGACGCGCTTTTCGGCACGGGATTATCCCGGGCGGTGGAGGGCCTCGACCGGGAACTGATTCGTCTGATCAACGCGTCGGGAAAACCAGTCACGGCGGTGGATCTTCCATCCGGTTTGTCCGCCGACACGGGGCAGGTGTTAGGGGAGGCGGTTCAGGCGACGCGCACAATCACTTTCGGCCTTCCCAAGCCGGCGTTTTTCACCCCGAACGGGTCTTCCCGTTCGGGCAAATGGACTGTCGCGGATATCGGTTTTCCCAAGGCGCTCTTGGAATCAGATAACCTCGTGACGCGGATGACCGAGGCCCGGCAAGTCACCGCCATGTTGCCCACTTACGACTCGAGCACGCACAAGGGCACCCGGGGAAGGCTGGTGTTGGTGGCCGGCGCTACCGGATTGACGGGCGCGGCGGCTTTGTCCGCGTGGGCGGCTCAACGGATTGGGGCGGGTCTCGTGACCGTGGCTTGTCCCGCGAGCTTGAACGCCATTCTGGAAGTGAAATTGACCGAACCCATGACCGCCCCCGTGCCCGAGGTGGAAGGGGGCTTCCTCTCGGCCAAGGCCGCCCCCCGCGTGCTTGCCTTGTGCTCCAAGGTGAACGCGGTGGTTCTGGGTCCCGGCGTGGGACGCCACCATGAGACAGGCCGGTTGATGAAAGAGCTGGTTTTGAAACTGTCCGTCCCTATGGTCGTGGACGCCGATGCCCTCAACCTGTTGGGGGGGATGACGGAAGTCTTCCGTGGCGCCAGGGCCCCCATCGTGGTCACGCCGCATCCCGGGGAGGCCGCGGGCATGCTGAAAACGACGATTCCAGACGTGGAATCGCGTCGGCTCGCCGTTGCGAAGCAAATAGCGCGGGAATATAATGTCACCGTTGTTCTCAAAGGACCTTTCACGGTTATCGCGGTTCCTTCGGGTGAGGTTTGGATCAACCCCACCGGCAGTCGCGCGCTTGGCACGGCGGGCACGGGTGATGTTTTGTCCGGCGTGATCGGAGGGCTTCTGGCCCAACGGCGATCGCCCCGGGACGCGGCCGTCGCGGGCGTGTTTCTCCACGGATGGGCAGGGGAACGCGTGGAGCGGCGACTGGGTCCCGATGGAATTCTGGCGGGGGATCTCCTGCCGGAACTGCCCAGGGTTCTGCGTCGAGCGAGAAACCTAGGATAAGGCGGAAGGGCCGTCCTCGAACCATGGCGCGGGTTTCCGCGCCCGGGTCGAAGTCGGGGGCGGGGAGAACACATGAGCGCCGATATCAACCAACAGCGGCAGTGGGACGCTTTTCTCAAGCTTCTTCAAGTGAGGGAGCCCAAGTTCTTTCAGCATCTCAAGGCGGGACGGATCAAGGAGATCACGAAGTACAACGTGGTGATTCTGGCGAAGACCCCCGAGGAGCTCAAGGAACTGGAAGTCGGGTTGAAGGTCTATCAAGAGAGGATTGAAGAATTCACTTCCATGGTCTTTGGTTCCCCGCGGGGATTGAGGACCGAGTTGGCCCGGGAAAGGGATTGGGAGGCGGCCGCTCCCGACGCGCCGTCGAACGCGGCGCCGAGCGCGCCAAGTCCCCCTCCGGTGGCGGTCAACCAGGATCAGAGCGAATTGCTCCGGGCCCTGGAGGCCACCATCCGCCAAAAGCTGGAAGCGGAAATCCGGCAGGCGTTGAGCCGTGAGTTGGAAAGCCCGGACAAACAGGCCAAGTTGGTGGCGCAGGTCCGCGAGGATTTGCAGGAAGAGGAACAGAACCAACGTTTGGCGGTCCGCATGACGCTTATCGCGGATGGGGATAAATCCCTTTCCGAGTTGATGATGGCATGGCAACAGGCCAAGCAGAGCGGGGAAGGGGGAGCGCCCTGGTCGGAAGTGAAGCGGCGTCTCCTGGAGTTGTTCGATACGACGATCCAGTTGATCAAGTCCTGAGGTCTGTGGTCGTCAAACCGTGACCACGGATGAAAATCGAGACAAGGCGGCCGGAGCGACGGCAAAGCCTTCATAGGAATGAGGTTGGAAATGGGAATCGAAGTGACCCAAACCGCGTGGGCGTACCTGATGCTGGCCGCCTTGACGTGGTTCGTGACATTCCTGATCCTGGTGGCCGGAGCCTTTCTCAAGCACAAGATACTGGCGTGGGATGAGAAATGGCGTCAGGAGGTCGAATCGAACGGGAGGCCTCTCAAGGAGTACGCGAGGGACTTCGGGGATTCTTTCGAGCGGATCCGGGGCACTTCCCGGGTTTTGGGCGGCATCCTTGTCGTTCTGCTGGTACTGATGGGTTTGGCGCTGATCTTCACGCTTTCCTCCCGACCCGCCCTTCAAATGTCGACCGCGGCCAACGCGATGTGGTTGCTGGCCCTGGTGGCTCTCGCGGTCGTATTACCCGCCTATGTGAGTTTTTCCGTGGGACGGAATTTGTCCGAAACCATGTTGCTAAAGGCCAACGTGTTCCTGCACGCCGATGAATCCCAGGAGGTGCGGGAGAAGGTCGCCCGTATCCGGGCCATGGAAGCCGCCAAGAAGATCCGGGCCATGCAGGCGTCCCAAGCGGCCGTCGCCGCGAAGGCGGCTCCGGCGCCCGCTCAGGCTCCCGCCGCGCCCGCCGCCAAGGCCAAGAAATAAAGTTCGAGTTTTCGGGCCGGGCGACGCCCGGCCCGAACCACCCAGCAACAAGCCTCACCCGTGACTTCCTCGACACCCTCGGGGCCCGGTGGTCTTTGGGTCGGGGGGAACCGCGGAGAACGCAGAGGACATCGCATGCTCCCGCGCTTATTTTCACGCTTGGTTCCGTTGCTGGTTTGCGCCGCCCTCCTCCTCTCCTCGGGTTGCGCCCACGGCCCCCTGTTCGATGATTCACTCGTTCTGGAGATCCAACCCCAACCGTTGAAGCGTGGCGAAAAAGCCCTCGCGGTCCTCAACGCGCCCATGGACGCGTTGGAGGTCATCGGGAAGGTCCGGGTCCTGGGTTCCCCCGAGGCGGTTTTCGTGAAGAATGAAAAAAAGCGTCACTGGTATTTTTCAGGGGAAATTCCTTTCTCGCCCTGGGTCAGTCCAGGACGGTACACCCTTCGCGCTATCGTGACTTACCCCGAGGGCCGGAAGGTCTATACCGAAATCGAAGTGGATCTTGAGTAGTTTTCGCGAAAAGCGTTGAGGGTTTTCCCGCGCCAAGATCCCCCCGCGTGGCCGGATCGCGTCTGGTTCGCTTGGAGTCCTTGCCTTGGGGTGTTCCGCGCGTCGCGGGGCCCTGACCGATGTGGAGGGGGGCCTTGGAGTGAGTTCCGTGGGTGTTAAAACAACTTCCAGCCGACAGTTCCTGTCGGTGGTGATCCCCGCCTTTAACGAGGAAGGGGCCATCGGGGATGTGGTGAAATCCGCGCGGAGCGTTCTGAACTCGGCGCGAATCCCCCATGAAATCCTGGTCGTGGACGACGGTAGCGTGGACGGCACGGCCTCCCGGGCCACCCGAGCCGGGGCTCGTGTGATTCTTATGGGGGAGAATCACGGTTATGGGGCCTCCCTCAAGGCGGGGTTTCGCGCCGCCCGAGGCGACCTTCTCGCCATGTTGGATGCCGACGGGACTTATCCGGAAGGCGACTTGCCCCGTCTTGTTCGCGCCATGGACGAGGCCGACATGGTGGTGGGCGCGAGAACCAAGAATCCATCGGCGATTCCGGCCCTGCGACGTCCCGCCAAGTGGCTCTTGACGCGTTGGGCGGAGTATCTTTCCGAGCGGCACATTCCGGATCTCAATTCCGGCATGAGGGTGTTTCGACGCGAGGCCTACCAACGTTTTCAAGGCCTGATGCCGAACCGCTTCTCGTTTACCACGACCATCACCTTAGCGCTGGAGTGTCACGGCTATGTGGTGAAATACCTCCCTATCGATTATCGACCGCGTACCGGCGATTCGAAAATCCGTCCCGTGTCGGACACCCTCAACTTCTTTTCGATTGTTTTACGCACGGTGATGTATTTCAAGCCGCTGAAGATTTTCCTTCCGTTGAGCGGGATGATGATTCTTTCCGGGATCTTGCTTGGAATATGGAAACTCATGAAAGAGGGCGGGGTCTCCGACGCCACCACCCTTTTTGTCATCGCGGGGTTCCAAACGGCCGCCATCGGTCTTTTGGCCGATCTCGTGGTGAAAAGGCACAGGTGAATGTCGGCAGTCGGCTTTCAGCGGCCGGCTGTCGGTTGAGGGCGGAAATCGAACGCCCGTTTCCTTTTGGGCCGACCGCCGACGGCTGACCGCGCCTTGGAAGGTTTTAAATGAAGGTTCTGCTGATCAACCCCCCCCACGAGCATCCGATGGCCACCAATATCCCCTCGGTGGTGGATGAGGAGCGGGGATTCAACCCACCCCTGGGACTTCTTTACGTGGCCGCGTACGCGCGGGCCCATACGAGTCACCGCGTTCGCGTGCTGGACTGCCAGGTCGAGGGCGTGGGGCAGGCGGGATTGGAGGAGAGGATCCGCGAAGAGGATCCCGACGTGGTGGGGATCCAAGCCATGACCTTCACTCTGTTGGACGCCCGGAGGACGGCGGACACCGTCAAGCGCGCGAAACCTTCCTGCCAAGTGGTCCTGGGGGGGCCCCACGTCCATCTCTATTCCCGTGAAACACTTCGAATTCCCTCGGTGGATTACACCGTGAAGGGCGAGGGGGAGGCTCCTTTCGTGGCGTTTCTGGAGGCCCTGGAAGGACGCGGCTCCCTGACCCAAGTGGAGGGTCTCGCGGGACGAGACCCTGAAACGCGCGAGGTGTTCGATAACCTCCCCGCGGCTCCCATCGAGGATTTGGATTCCCTTCCTTTTCCCGCCCGGGAATTGACCCCCGTCGCCAAATACTATTCGATCCTGGCGAAACAAAACCCCATCACCACCATGTTCACCAGCCGGGGATGCCCGTATCGTTGCCTTTTTTGCGACCGGCCGGCCATGGGACGGAAGTTCAGGGCGCATTCCGCCCTGTACGTGGTGAACGAGATGGAATCCTGCGTGCGGCTCGGGATTCGGGAATTCTTCCTCTACGACGACACCTTCAACGTGAATCGCAAAAGGGTATTTGAGATCTGCGACGAGATCAAGCGACGGAAGCTCGAAATCTCCTTCGACATCCGCGCGCGCGTCGATCGCATGGACGAGGAGATGTTGAGGGCCCTTCGCGAGGCGGGGTGTGATCGGATTCACTACGGCGTTGAATCCGCCGATGAAGGCGTTTTGGCGACCCTTCGTAAGGATTTGCAAATCGAGCGGGTCCTCGATGTTTTCAAGGCCACGCGACGCCAAGGGATGAAGACCTTGGCGTATTTCATGCTCGGCAACCCGGGGGAGGACCGGGCGTCGGCCCTCCGGACCATCGAGTTCTCAAAGAAGTTGGACCCGGATTACGTCCATTTCTCCGTTTTGACGCCTTTTCCCGGGACGGCGCTTTATCGCTTGGGACTCGAGGAAGGAAGGTACGCGCGGGATTATTGGGCCGATTTCGCGCGCGATCCCACGGCCGAATTCACGCCGCGGTTGTGGGAGGAATACATGACCCGAGAAGAACTAGTGGATCTTCTCCGGTACGCGTACAAGTCGTTTTATCTCCGACCGAAAATCGCTTTTAAAAACGCTCGTTTTCGATCCCCGGTGGACCTGATTCGGAAGGCTCGCGCCGGGTTGAAGATGTTTCGGGTGTAAAACGCCCGGCAAGGCGGTCGACGGTTCAGATGAAGGTCGAAGTTGGCCCGGTGAAGGGACAACAATTTCGGTATAATTCGAGAGTTATCCAACAAACCCGGAGCCCTTTTCCGATGAAACGCCTGCTCCCTCTGCTGATCGGTTTGGCTTTGTTTGGGGTGGTCCTGTTCAAGGTCCCTTTGGGCCAGACATGGGAAATCCTCCGTCAGGCCCATTGGGGATGGATCCTCCTGTCCTTCGCGCTCATCTTGATCATGGTCTGGCTCAAGGGCTTGCGCTGGAGTTTCTTGTTGAGGATGCAGGGCGTGAGGTATTCCGTCTGGGATTCCACCTTGGTGTATCTTTCGAGTTTGCTTCTGGGCACGGTGACCCCCGGCCGTATGGGTGATTTTGTGAAGATCATTTACTTGAAACGCGATCGGGACATGAGTTACGGTTTGGGCATGTCCAGCGTGTTGGTGGACCGGGTCTTCGATCTTTATATCCTTTTGATCCTGGGATGCCTGGGCCTGCTTTTTCATCCCGTGCCGGATAATCCCGATTTGGTGCGAGGCGTCTGGGTGTTCTTCGGTATCCTCGTGGCGGCCTCCTTCCTGGCTTTTCACCGGAAAACCGGCCAATGGATGCTCAAGGCGATTTTCCAACGCGCGATGGGCGAAAAACTCCAGGGAAGGGCCGACAAGGCGTTCGAGGATTTCCACAAAGGCATGACGGCTTATTACCGGCCCGCCATTCTTTGGCCGACGATATTGACGGTTTTATCCTACGTTTGCTTCTTTGTCTCTTGCTGGATGATGGCGAGAGCCCTGGAAATACAAATCGGCGTCCTCTACCTGACCTTCTGCATGTCCGTGGTGAATATCGTATCCTTGCTGACTTTCGCCGGCATGGGAACGCGGGAAGGGGCCGTGATCCTGCTTTTCGGGCTCGAGCATATCTCCCGTTCCCAGTCGCTCGCTTATTCCCTCGTTCTTTTGTTCGTCGGGACAGTCCTCATCAGCGCCGCGGGTTTTTGGGCTTACTTGGCTCGCCCGGTGAAATTCGACGCCAGCGGAACACTTCCTCCCATGGACGATGACGTGTCTTCGAAGAATCCCCGCGAGCCGTCTTCGCGGTCGAATTCCCCGCAAGACCCTTGAAAGTCGCCGCGGAAGGCCGGTTTCATGTGTTCTCCGGGCTGCGGCCGGTCTTGGGTCTTTCGGCCCGGCCTGATATAGTTGGGCACCATGTGTAAATCCCTCGCGACCATCGCGCTCTCGATTTTCGTCCTGACGGCGGGCTGCGGCCCCATGTCCTCGGCGGGGCGCCGCACTCCGGCGGAGGAGAACGCCTTTGTGGAGGCCCGGAAACTGTTTGACGGGAACGATTTGGGCGGGGCCGAGAGCAAGCTTCTGGAAATCATCGAGCGCAACCCTTCCCACACGCAGGCCCATTACCTCTTGGGCCGTTTGTACCGAAAGACGGATAGGCCCCAAGAAGCCCTTCACGAGTGGGAAGGCGTGGTGAATCTTGAGCCCAACCACGGACAGGCGTATTCGGATCTCGCCCGTCTTTACCAGGAACAGGGCATGTTCGAGCAGGCCCTGGCCGCCGCTTTGGAAGCCGTCCGGATCCAACCCGAGGAAGGGCGCTTGTTCAATCTGTTAGGAACGGTGTATCTCGGCAAGGGCGAGTACGACCAAGCCATTCAAAACTACGAGCGGGCGTTGGAGTTGAAGCCTGATTCGTCATGGATCTATAACAACCTTGGACTAGCGTACCTTCAAGTCGATTTGCTGGACAAAGCGGAAGCCCAGCTTCGAAAAGCGGTCGAGGCGGATCCCCGCCACGCCGTGGCGCACAACAATCTTGGCGCGGTGTTGGTGCGGAAGGGAAGGCTGGAGGAGGCCATGACGGAGTTCCGAATGGCCGCCGAACTGGATCCGACTTACCAGAAGGCCGCCCAGAACATCGCCGACACCGAGGAACTGATTCAACGCAAGGCCAAGCGGAAAAAGGCCAAGCGTTAAGGCCGTGAAACCCTTGATCCTGGAGCGCCCGGAAAAGACGGAGCGCGAGCCCTTGCCGAGTCGTCGGGAGTCCTTCGGTTCCCTCTGAAAGTGTTTTGATGGCGTGAAGCCTACGGGCCGCACAAGATGGATAATGGGACGCCCGTTCACCGGCCTCTCCGGGGCTCCGAGGTCAAGAACGGTATTGCCGATCCTCGGGTCTTGCTGAAAATTCTCGCGACGGAGGTCACGGAGTCAACGGAACGCTGGCTGTCCTGGGGGATACTCCCCGGAGGCGTTTCGTGGACTTTGTGGTTCAATCGAGTTTCATGCCAAAGATCATCTGCATCACCAACCAAAAGGGCGGCGTGGGCAAGACCACCACGGCGGTCAACTTGGCCTCGTGCCTGGCGGCCGTGGAGAAACGCACGCTTTTGGTGGATATGGACCCCCAAGGGAACTCCTCCTCGGGTGTCGGGCTGGACAAGCACGCCGAGGGTCACAACCTGTATCATGTGTTGCGAGGGGAAGCCAGCCTGGCCGAAGCGGTCCGGCCCACCGAGATGTCGAACCTGGAGTGTGTCCCCTCGAATAGCGACCTGATCGGCATCGAAGTCGAATTGGTGGGGGAATCCGACCGGGCATTCCGGCTTAAAAACGTCCTCGAATCCGGCGCGGCGCATTATGATTATGTGCTCGTCGACTGTCCCCCTTCCTTGGGGCTGTTGACGGTGAACGCCTTAACCGCCGCCCATTCGGTATTGGTGCCCGTTCAAGCCGAATACTACGCCCTGGAAGGCTTGTCGGCCCTCATGGAAACCGTGGAACGCGTTCGGGAAAGTCTGAACCCCCGTTTGAGGCTGGAGGGGGCGGTGTTGACCATGTACGATGGTCGCACGCGTCTTGCCGGACAGGTGGCCGACGAGGTGCGGAAATATTTCGGGGAACGTGTTTATCAAACCATGATACCCCGCAACGTCCAGCTGTCGGAGGCGCCTTCCCACGGGAAGCCCGTCATTCTTTATGACATCCGGTCGACGGGCGCCCAAGCCTACCTCAACCTGACCAAGGAGATCATGACCCGTGGTTAAGAAAGCTCTCGGACGGGGATTGGAATCCCTTATCCCGCGAAAGGCGCTTGAAGAACGTCGCGGGAGCGCCCAGCAGATCCCCCTGGGAAAGATACGCCCGAATCCCTTCCAACCCAGGCACGCCTTTAAGAGCGAGGATCTCCAGGAATTGGTGGCTTCCATCCAGGAGCGCGGTGTCCTTCAGCCCATCCTCGTGCGTCGGAAAGGCGATGGGTGGGAGTTGATCGCCGGGGAACGGCGTTTTCGAGCCTGCCAGAAACTGGGGTTGCTTACCATCCCCGCCATGGAGATGGCCGCCGCGGATGTGGAGGCCCTCGAGCTGGCTCTGGTGGAAAACCTTCAACGAGCCGACTTGGCGCCCTTGGAGGAAGCCGAGGGCTATCGACGCTTGAAGGAGGATTTCGGGCTTACCCAGGAACAAGTGTCCCACAAAGTCGGAAAGGAACGCGCCACGGTGGCCAACGCCCTCCGGCTTTTGAATCTTTCGCCTGAGGTGAGGGAAATGCTCGCGGAAGGCCGTCTTTCCGCCGGGCACGCGCGCGCGGTGGCCGCGTTGGAAACGCCCGCCGAGCAGAAAAAGCTCGCGGATAAAATCGTCCAAATGGAGCTTTCGGTTCGCGACGCGGAGAAAATTGCCCAAAACGCGAAGGGGCCCCGAAAAGGGAAGAAGGCGGAAGGAAAGACCAAGGATCCCAACACGGGGAAATTAGAGGAGGATCTACGTCACTGGTTACGCACCAAGGTTGTTATCAAAACCAAGGGACGTCATAAGGGAACTATTTGTTTGGATTATTATTCACTCGAAGATTTGGATCGGATTCTAGCGCTCTTCCGAAGAGCCGGCCTGCGCTGAGGCCTCAAGCCGAAGCGCTTTCATTGGCCAGTGCACATGACAAACGGGCATGTGCCGGCCTGCGCTGAGGCCTTGAGCTGAAGCGTTTTTCTAAGCCCTATTCCCCTTGTCGGTTTATCGCGGTTGTTCGTCGTCGATTGACAACTAGGCGGGATTTGATAAATTATTTACATCCAAGGAACGGCTGACACCTTCCAACAGTCACCCGACCCGGCGCCGCGCGTTATAACGCGGACCGCCCTGAGGTGGTTGTGCTTCGAATGGCTTAACAATCCCGCTAAAATCGATTGCGGGAAACAAGGAGAAGGATTGTGACCCAGACCGCCGCTGAACAAGTTGGAAAGAAACTGGAAGCCGAAGCGAAACGACTGGCTCCCAACGCGGTCGTTCGTTTGGATTACACCGCTTACAAGGAAGATGGGGTGGATGTGTACGTGTACGCGCCGCGCAAGATTTCCGATATGCTCCGTGGAAGACTGAAGGGGGCCATGGATGTCGAGTTGCGGCGAGTCAAGGGAACACGGGCCCGTCTGCTGATGGAGGACATCGAGAACATGACGGAGGTTGCCAAGGCCAAGTACGGCATCCCGGCGTAAAGCGGAGGATGTGGCTTGGTGGGAAGCTGAAGAAGTCCCCTGTTTTTCAGAAACCCGTTTGGGGTTTTTGCCCCGGGCTTGTGGCGGGGGACAGCGCGCAAAAATAGTTTCAGTACCCGGCTAAACCCCGGCTCCTTCCAGGAGCCGGGGTTTTTTGTTTTGAACCGCGCGAGCCCGCGGCGGGATGAGGGATTCAATGGAAAACGCCATCCGGGAAAGGCCGCGTCCTTCGAATGGATCGGCGCGCCATGAATGACGGTATAAATATGATAATGCTATATTAGCAGGGTGCTTTAATACTGTTTTTGCACCCTGCCCCCAGGCCGAAGCCTGGGGGCAGTAGCAATCCAAAAGGGTTGCAAAGCACGCCAACAGCCACGGGGTTCGAGTGAATCACAGTAGAATCTTGTATAACCGGTTGAGTGATTCACGAGCACGACACGAAAAAGTCCCCCGGCAGGGGACTTTTTCAGCATTCTGTTCGTGATCTCGGAATTCCTCGAGGGTCAAAGTAACGTCGAATGATCCGTGAGAATCGGGCGTGTGCCTGCGGTTCCAAACGGGGGGGTGATGGGTGGCAAAGCCCAGGTTGTTTCTGTTGGATGGGGCGGCGGTGGCGTACCGAGCTTATTTCGCCTTCATCAAGAATCCCCTCAAGAACACCGCGGGGCTCAACACCTCCGCTGTGTTCGGGTTCCTCAATATCCTCCTGTGGTTGCTTGAGAAGGAAAACCCCGAGTATTTCGCGGTTGTTTTCGATACCAAAGAACCGAC
>CAZSKE010000024.1:0-12257 GCA_964607325.1 uncultured bacterium
CTTGGGCGGAGGGCTCAAACACACCTTGGCCCTGATGGACACGCGTCTCGATTCCTTCGTGGACCAACTGGTGCGCACCGCCGAGGGGGCTCCGGAAGATCGCGCCACCTTGCGGACCCTTTTGCAAGAGCGGTATCCCCTTTCGGCGGTCGTGATGGATTTCATGCTCCCGCCCGGGCCCACCGCCGCCAACCGCTCACTGGCCGAGCTCAAATTGCGCAAAACCACGGGCGCCACCGTGGTGTCGGTTTACCGGGGCGAGACCAGCCTGATCAACCCCTCGCCTGATTTCCGCATCCTGCCCGGGGACGTTTTATGTTTGTTGGGCGAAAAGGAACACGTTCAATCGGCCTTCGCGTATCTGAACGACCTGTGCCGTCAACCGCCTCCCACGGAGTCGGCCGATTCGGCCCCCGAATTGGAAACCATTCTCGTTCCCACGGGCTCGTCGCTCATCGGCCGAAGTCTCCGCGACCTTTCCCTACGAAACCACACGGGAGCCACGGTGGTGGGCGTGGAGCGCAAAGGCTCCCTGAACACCACGCCCTCCCCGGACGCTCCCCTCGCGGGAGACGATGTGCTTTTGCTGTTGGGAAGCCAGGAAGCGGTCGCCCGGGCCCGGCGTCTCGTGCTCCAGGGGGACTTGTCGGACGACGCTTCCGCGGCGGAGCAGGTCGTGGAAGCCCAGACGCGCGGATGATTCATAAAAACAATCCGGCGTGAGGAATGCGAAATGTGGAAACGAACTCTTGGATACGCCGGTTGATGGACCGTGACTCATTTAACATTCCAAATGACTTGAACCCTCCGCGGATTGGCAACCGTTTTCTATAGCGACAGCTTCAGGTAGCCCCAGGCGCTGGACGGATAATCCGCCAGGGGCCCGGGAGAACCGCCCCAAAACCACTCCCCGTCGAACCCCGCCTGGAAACGACTCGAAAACTCGTACAACAACCGCGGCCTCGCCATCCAGCGCCCCCCGGCGGGTGACCGGGCCACCACGGGCGAAAAACGCAAGCGATAGAAATTCGGGGTTTCCAATCCCAGCACCAGATAGTTGAAGATCCGGTCGGGCCCGGTCGCGGTCCCGCCCAGGATTTCCCCGGTCCCATCCCGCACGAACTCCACGTTCATCGGGAATTCACGGATCAATGTGCTGAAACCGCACACCATCTCCAAAAAACGACCGGGGACGTCGTCCCGGCTCCAACCCACGCCCTCGGCCCGCAGTTGGAAATGCTTCAAGGTCGCCGAGAATTCGGCGCCTAAGCCATCCCCCCCGGCCCGACGCGCGACAAGCGGCGTGCCCGCGACCCCGATTCCCTGGTTTTCGAGTCGAAACACCCATTCATTCTCGTCGTTCCGCATGCGACGCCAAGCGCCTTCCAAAACGGTGTTGGCGGCGAGGCTGTATCGGATGTCGACCCCGTCGGAACCCGCCGGAGGATCCCCGAAGGGCTCGAGCGGCCGCGAGGAACGGAAAACACTGGTGGGCTTGAAGAATTTGGAGTCGCCCCATTCCATGGGCGCCCGCCCCACGGAACACTCCCATTTCGCCCGCGTGAAACGCAGGGTGGCCTTTTGAAGCCGGGCCGCCAACAACGCGCGACCCGTGTCGCGCAACCGTTCCCCTTCCAATCCGAGACGGCCTTCCTCGCCGTCGAACGAGGAAGGGGGCGGGATGGGCGAGGAAGACCTTGTCCAGGAAGCCAGGCCACCCACTTCCCACCGCCAAACGGCCGATAGGTCGTGGTTCCAGGCGGCTTCCAGGCGAACACGGGTGAGGCTTTTCGGGTCCACGCCCGGGATCCGCTGAACGCCTCCCAAGTCCGTGAGACTTCCCGATAACCCCGCCCAAGACGGCGTCGTGACGAGAAACACCGCGAGCAAAAGATATTTTTCCATCCGTCGGCCGTGATTTGATCCGGCGGCGGGGAATGGCGTCTTTCTCACTTCTTGACCGGGGACTGACGGTTCGCCCCTGACGGCCGACCGCCGGTTTTCTTGGCCGGGGATTTCACGGCTACCTTGGCGGGAATCGCGGCCAAGGCCGTGAAATCCGGCAGGCTTGTGGTTTCGCCACTCCGGGCGATGAATTCCAGCGACCCTGTCTCATCCCCCGTCTCGCGGTCCAACAACACCACGCGATGGGGCGAGCCTTCCGGACCGCCGCCATAGGCGACCAGAATCCCGGCCCCCGCCTGGCGACCCGCCAAGGACATCGGCAGATGGCTGACCGGGGCCGCCCCGAGGGGAGAGGACTGCCAAAGGCGCGTTTGTTTCCGGTCGAAGGCGGCCACCGAGGCCGTCGAGGGATCCGAGAGCAGGATCTTCCCTTCGCGAGTCCAGAGAACCTCGTACGGCCTCATGGTCGCGGCCGTGATGTCGAGGGACCAGACCACTTTTTCGGCCTTGAAATCCACCTCGTCCAGCCGCCAGGCGCCGCCCTCGATCGCCTCGGAGGAAAGAACCCAGAAATTTTTCGTGTCCGGGCAAACCCCGGCGCGACGGGGGGGAAGATCGGTGTGATACTCCCATCGCACCTTGACCTGGTGCGAACGGGCCTCGGCCAGGAAAATCCGGTTTTGGCCCGGTTGGGCCGCCAGCACCAGCGAGACTCGGCCGTTGGGATCCCGATCCGCCGCCACCGCCGAAGTGATCTCGCCGGGCCCGAAACCCAGGGCCTTCCAATTCCAAATCTCCCTCCAATCGCCTTTGGAAAAAGCCAACAAGCAAACACCCTCGGGACCTCCCGAGGCCAGAAGCGAACCGTCCGGCTCATACTCCAGGCTCGAGGCGCCTCCGGGCAACGGGTGTTCCCACTCCAAGAGTCCTTCCGTCCCCACGCGCAGAAGCTGGGCGGGAGCGACGCCGTAAAACCGCGCGACGGGACCGGTGGGAGTCGGATGGGGTGTCGGGGAAGGAAAAGTCGTCGCGGCGTCCTCCGAGACGGCCGCGAGAGGGGACGCCGGGGTGGGGGTGGATTCCTGGGCCGCCGAGAACGGAATCCCGAACGCGGCCAGGCAGAACACCGTCGCCATTCGGGGAAGAATGAGGAACTTTAAATATCCGCCCATGTCACCACCCCTCCGCATGATGTACATAAATAGAGCCCTTCCCCGCCGGAACAGTTGAACAGGTGATCAGGTGACCCGTTCGACGCGCTTCGCTTGCTCAATGGCTCTGGCGGCCCACCGGGCCGCTTCCCCTGATAATCGAGAATCGAAAATGGACCGCCCTTCGACACAGCTCAGGGCCTTCGGCAATCGTCCTTGAGGGCGATGGCTAAGTCAGCCAGAACTTGATGATCTCGAAACTCTTGTTGGCGGCCCGAAGTCGCGCGCAAAGGGTCACCACCAGAATATCCTGCAACCGCAGGGCGGTCACCGGGTGTTCCCGCTTGAGAATCTCGTAGGACGACCCGCGCAGGTGGTACAGGACGGCCCCTTCCTCCGGGACGGCGTCCGCCGAGCGCGTGTCCCCGTCGATCAGCGCCATCTCGCCGAAGAGCCCCCCGGCGTCCAGCACCGTCAATAACTGATCCTGGGTTTCCGGTCGTCCCTCCACCTGGACCCGGCGGAGGATTTTCACGTGTCCCGACCGGATGAAGTACATCCCGTCGCCGGGATCCCCCTCGCGAAAAAGAGGACTGCCGGCCTCCGGTTTCACCTCGACCAAGGCGTTACCCAGGAACTTCCAATCGTCCGACTTGAAACTCCGATAAGGCAGGGCATCCCGGAAAACCGAGACATCAATGGGCATTTGAATTCCCCCGATCCGCGATGAGACGTTGGCGGCCCGCAAGCGGGAGCACAACGTGGCCGCCATCAAGTCCTGAAGCCGTAACGCCGTGGCGGGATGCTTTTGCTTGAGGTCGGCGTAGGCTCGGCCCGTCAGGTGGTAAAGCGCGGCGCCTTCGTCGGTGGCCGCTTCCGCCGATCTTCGATCGCCGTCCAACAACGCCATTTCGCCGCAGAGTTGCCCCGAATCCAGCACCGCCAACCTTTGGATCCGTTCCGGGCCCTCTTCATAGTCCCGCACGCGCCGCTGGATCGTCAGGTGGCCGGACCGGACGAGATAAAAACCGTCCCCGTCCTCCCCTTCCCTGAAAAGCACCCCGCCCGGCTCGAGCCGGACCTCGACGAGGATACGCGACAGGATATCCCAGTCCCCCGACCGGAAACCACGATACGGCATGGCGTCCTTGAAAACGGAAACATCCACGGCCATGGAATACCCCACGGGAACGTCTTAGATCAAAAGATATTGTAACAAGGACCGGGAGGAATTCGGGGCCCCGTGGGAGTATCCTGGACGCCATGAAAAAGAAACCCACGCTTGAGCAGGCCCTGGCGGAACGCACCGCGCCGGGGCTTCTGGCGGTTCGTACGCCGGGCGGCGGACTGCGATGCGTGGCGTGCGCTCATCGTTGCGTCCTGAAGGACGGCCAACGGGGGATCTGTCGCGTCCGATTCCGCGAAGGCGACACCCTGCGGGTTCCCCATGGCTACACCGCAGGGGTGCAAGTGGACCCCATCGAGAAAAAACCCTTCTTCCACGCCCTGCCGGGATGCAAAACCCTCTCTTTCGGCATGTTGGGCTGTGATTTCCAATGTGATTACTGCCAGAACTGGATCACCAGCCAGGCCCTGCGCGACCCCGCCTCCGAATCGGGCGGCGCCGAGCCCCAGGATATCGACGCCGAGCGCCTGGTGCGCCTGGCGCGCGACCACCGTTGCCGCGTGGTGACTTCAACTTACAACGAGCCCCTGATCACCACCGAATGGGCGCTGGAGGTATTCAAGCGTGCCAAGGTCCACCATCTGCTCACGTCGTATGTTTCCAACGGCCACGCCACGCCGGAGGCGCTGGACCTCCTGAAGCCCTGGCTGGACCTGTACAAGGTGGACTTGAAAAGCCTCAACGAATCCACCTACCGGAAGGCTTTCGGCGGATCGCTGAAGGCCGTCTTGGAAACCCTGGAGGGATTGAAGGCGCGCGGCGTCTGGACGGAGGTAGTGACCCTGGTAGTGCCGGGTTTGAACGATTCGGAATCCGAGCTCCAATCCATCGCCAAGTTTCTGGCCGCATTGTCCCGTGACATCCCCTGGCACGTGACGGCGTTCCACCCCGATTACAAGATGGGAAACACGCCTTGGACCGAGCCGGGCCGGTTGAACCGGGCCTGGGAGATCGGCAAGGAGGCCGGGTTGCGATACGTTTATTCGGGCAACCGGCCGGGGGAGGTGGGAAGCACGGAGAACACCACCTGCCATTCCTGCGAGACGCTTCTCATCGAGCGGCTTGGTTTCCGCGTCCTTCAGAACAAGCTAACCGCGGATGGCTTGTGCCCTTCCTGTAAAACCGCCATCCCGGGGGTGTGGACCGTCCCCGCATGAGCGAGTCTTCCTATCAGCGCGCTCCGGCGGACCCATCCGGTCGTGCCCCGGCAAATCGAGGGGTTCATTCCCGGTGGTGCCGAATGTCCCTCGCTTCCACCATGTAGATGATGTCCTCGCCCACGTTGGTGGCGTGGTCGGCGATGCGCTCGAGATGCCGGGCCACCAGGATCAGGTCCAGAGCCTGCTTGATGTTGGCCCGGTCCTCCAGCATGTAGCTGACAAGTTCGCGCATCACCTGGCCATTGAGCTGGTCCACCTCGTCGTCCCTTTCGCATACCCGCTTGGCCGCCGGGGCGTCGTGTTTGACGAGGGAATCGAGGACCGTCCGCACCATCTCCTGCGCGATCCCCGCCATCCGGGGGATGTCGATGAGGGGTTTCAGGGGCGCCACCTTGTTGAGTTCCAGGGCGCGTTCGGCGATGTTGACGGCCAGATCCCCCATGCGTTCCAGGTCCGAATTGATCTTCATGCAGCTGGTGATGAACCGCATGTCGCCGGCGGTGGGCTGGAAGAGCGCCAGCAGCCTGTGGCACAGTTCGTCCACCTCGATCTCCAGTTCGTTGATGTCGCGGTCGTTCCGGAGGACCCGCCGGGCCAGGCTCGAATCCCGGCCGGTCAGGGACTTGATGGAGAGGCGGATGGCCTCCTCGACCTTGCTGCCCATCAGGAGGATCCTCTCCTTCAAGTTTTCCAGTCCGTCGGCCAGTTGGGTATGCATGGTGTCTCCTTTACATCAGCCGAACCGGCCGGTGATGTAGTCCTCCGTCAACTTGTTTGAGGGATTGGTGAACATCTTCGCCGTTTCGTCGTATTCGACGAGCCTTCCGTTCAGCATGAACGCCGTCCGTTGCGACACCCGCGCCGCCTGTTGCATGTTGTGGGTCACGATGACGATCGTGTAGCTGGCGCTGAGTTCATGGATGAGTTCCTCGATCTTCGCGGTCGAGATGGGGTCCAGGGCCGAACAGGGCTCGTCCATCAGAAGCACCTCCAGATCGACGGCCAGGGCCTGGGCGATGCACAGCCTTTGCTGTTGTCCGCCCGACAGCGCGACCCCCGGCTTGTTCAGTGACAGCTTGACCTCCTCCCAAAGGGCCGCCTTCCGGAGGCTCCATTCCACCTTGGCGTCGAGCGTCCGGCGGTCGCTTATGCCGTTCAACCTCAATCCGGCCGAGACGTTCTCGTAGACCGACATGCTGGGAAAGGGGGACGCCTTCTGGAAAACCATGCCCACCCTGCGGCGGACCTCCACCGGGTCCACCTTCGGCCCCAGGATGTCCACGCCGTCTAGCAGGATGGAGCCCTTCCATCGGGCGCCCGGCACGGTTTCGTGCATGCGGTTGAAGGCGCGGATGAGGGTGGACTTGCCGCATCCCGAGGGTCCGATGATGGACGTGACCTCCCGTTCCCTCAGGTCGAAGTTCACGTCGAAGAGCGCCTGTTTTTCCCCGAACCACGCGGAGTAGTTCCTGACGGCGATCGTCACCCGGTGCGCCGCTTCCACCGGCACGGAGGCGGCCAGGACCGGTTTGGAGACCGACAACGCGGGCCGTGGAGTTCCCGGTCCCGTTCTTTCGAGTTCTCGTGCCATGTTCATTCCCTCACCTCAGCGTTTGGGAAGAATTCCTGAACATCCGTCGGACGGCCAGGTTGATTCCCAACACCATCAGCAACAGCACCAGCGCCCCGGTCCATGCCTGGGCATGCCATTCGTCGAAGGGCGAAATGGCGTAAGTGAACACCTGCACCGTCAGGGAGGAGGTCGGCTGGTTCAATCCGGCGGGCCAGAACGAGTTGTTGAAGGCCGTGAACAAGAGCGGTGCCGTCTCACCGGCGATGCGCGCCAGGGAAAGCAGCACCCCGGTCAAAATGCCGTTCTTGGCGGTGGCGACCACCACCCGCAAAACGGTCTTCCATTGGGGGATCCCGAGGGCCAGGGCGGATTCCCGGATCGACAAGGGGATCATCTTGACCAGTTCTTCCGTCGTGCGCGTCACCATGGGGATCATCATGAATCCCAAGGCCGCCCCGCCCGCCAGGGCCGAGAAATTTCCCATGGGCTTGACCAACAATTCATACGCGCAGATGCCGGTCACGATCGAGGGCACGCCCGAAAGCACGTCCGCCGTGAACCGGACCGTCCAGGCGAACTTGCCTGATTTTCCGTATTCCGCCAGGTAGATGCCCGACAAGATACCGACCGGCAGACCGAACAAGCCGGCCAGGGCCACTAAAACAAGGGTGCCCAACAACCCGTTGGCCATGCCTCCGTTGGGTTCTCCCACCGGGGCGGGGAGGTTCGTGAAGAAGGCCGGATCGAAGCGGCTCAGGCCCTGGAACACGACGTAGGCGAGAAGGCTCGCGAGCGGCACGAAGGCTGCCGCCGCGGCCAAGCCGCAAAGGCCGACCATGATCCGATCCGTAAGGCGCCGCCGGGATTGCAGGTTGCCGATCATTTCTTCACCCCCTGGAAGCGGCGGGTGGCGGCCCATACCAGCGACTGGGCCAGGATGTTCAGGAGAAGCGTGATGACCATCAGGAGCAGGCCAATGCCGGCCAGCGCCGCAAGGTGCATCTCGGAATCCGCCTCGGCGAATTCATTGGCGATGACCGACGCCATGCTGGCGCCCGCCGCCAGAAGGTTTCGGGACACCTCGGGGCGGTTACCGATCACCATGGTGACGGCCATGGTCTCGCCAAGGGCCCGTCCCAGGCCCAGCATGACCGCGCCCAGCACCCCGGCTTTGGACGCCTTCAGGACCGCCAACCGGATGGTTTCCCACCGAGTGGCGCCCAAGGCTAGGGCCGATTCGCGGTAGACGTTCGGCACGGCCTCAAAGACCTCGCGACTGATGGCCGTAATGGTGGGCAGGATCATGATCGACAGGATGATCCCGGCCGAGAAGACCGAAAGCCCGGTGGTGGGGGGCGCGAACAACGGCGGTCCCACCAAGCCGACCAGCCCCGGCTCCACCACGGTGCGCATGAAGGGGGCCAGGACGAAGATGCCCCAAAGGCCGTACACCACGCTGGGGATGGCCGCCAGAATCTCCACGACGAACGAAACGGGTTCCCTCAGTTTCATGGGGGCCAACTCGGTGAGGAAAAGCGAGATGCCCAATCCCAGGGGAGTGGCGATCACCAGGGCGATTGCGGAAGAAAGAAGCGTTCCATAAACGAACGGCACCGACCCGAAAATTTGCCTCACCGGGTCCCAGTTGGACGTTGCAAGGAACGAGAGGCCGAACTTTTGCCAGGCCGGGGATGCCGACTGCCACAACACCCAGATCACCAAGAGCGCCAAACCCAGGATCAAACCCGCGAAGCCGCCCGTGATCCAATGGAACACCCGGTCGCCGAAACCGGCGGCCGGACCCCATGCGGAAAAGAACCCCGGAGAGGGCCGGAAACCCTCCCCGTTTTCCTCCGGAAGTACCCGCCGATCGTCCTTTTCCATCCCGGTCCACCATTCCTCAGTACTTGATGGTCTTCACTTTGGCCTTGACCTGCTCCACCAGCGAGGAAGGCAGGGGGGCGTAGTAGAGCGGTTCGGCCATGCCTTGGCCCTCGACCAGGGCCCATTCCAGGAACTTCACCAGGGCGGCCCCCTTCTCGGAGCCGTACTGGGGGTATAACAACAGCCAGGTGAACCCCACGATGGGGTAGGTTTCGGCGCCCGGAGCGTCGGTGATGGACACCCGGAAATCTGGCGGGATGTTCTTCAGGGCCCCTTTGGCGGCCGCCGTGGTTCCCTTCAGGGAGGCCTCCACGAAGTTGCCCGCGCGGTTCTTGATCCTGGCGGAGGGCAGGTTGTTCTTAACGGCGTAGCCGAGTTCCATGTAGCCGATGGCACCCGGGATCTGCTTGACCAAGCCCGCCACCCCCTCGTTGCCCTTGCCGCCCACGCCCGCGGGCCACTTGAGGGCCTTGCCGGAACCGACCTGGGAGGCCCACTTGGGGCTCACCTTGGCGAGGTAGTCGGCGAAGATGGCGGTGGTGCCGCTGCCGTCCGACCGGTGGGCCACCGTGATGTTTTTGTCCGGCAATTTGGCGCCGGGATTGAGGGCCACCAGGACCGGATCGTTCCACTGGGTGATCTCGCCCATGAAGATCGAAACCAGGACCTCGGGCGTGAATTTAAGTCCGGCGGGAAGTCCCTCGGGGTTGTAGGCCACCGCCACCGAGCCCAGCACTGTCGGGATGTGCAGAATCGCGCCGCCGGCCTTCTGCATTTCCTCGGGTGTCATGGGGGCGTCGGAGGCCCCGAAATCCACGGTTTTTGCTATGACCTGCCTCACTCCCCCGCCCGAACCGATGGACTGGTAGTTGATCTTCACGCCCGTCTGTTTGTTGTATTCGAAGAACCACTTCGAATAGATCGGGAAGGGGAAAGTGGCCCCGGCCCCGTTCATGCTGAGGGCGAAGGCTTGTGAAGCCGTCACCGCTATCGCCAACAAGACGCTCACCAAGACCTTGATCGTTTTCATCGCATTTCTCCTGTTTCTTTCCTCGTTAAAGTTTGACCACAAAGTCTGCCTGGGTTCGGTAAGCCGGTTCGCGGCTGGTGCCGCCGAAGGAATTGTTCGGCGTACCTCCCAACAACTGGGGCGCCACTCGCTTGACCGCGTACTGACCTATGTTGAAGGTCAGGTTGTCGGTCAGCTTGTAACCCAGATCGGCCTTGAACCACTTGTTGTTGCTGTACCCGGCGCCGGAATCCGAGTCCGAATACAGGCTGAGAACCGCATTGGGCTCTATGTATCCCCACTGGAAGCCCCAGTTCAGCCTGTTTCCATCCATCGCCAATTTGGCGAAGTAGGCGTTCGAATTGCCCAGGGAGGTGTTGTCTTGCACCAGACCGGCCGTGGTGGCGTTGTTCAACCTGAACGAGTTGGTGTTCCGGGCCGCATGGAACGTCCAGGTAAAGGCCCGGCCGACGATGGTGTTCCTGAAGACCGTCATTGCTTCCAACATCTGGAGGTTGGGGATCCACCCGTTGCGGCTCGCGTCACCCAACATTCCGTTCTTGGTCACGCTGAACGGCGTGTTCAAGGCCGAAGGATTTGTGCCTGAATTCGAGAAACCCGCCGGGACAGCCGCCATGAAGCTGGTGACCCAGGGCACGAACTCGTAACCCACCATCAGGTGTGCGTCGCTCTTGAACACCCGCATGTCCCTGGCCAACTGTGCGTTGGTGAGGTACGGGTCCACCCCGTTGAAAGTCACGCCGCCCGCGGTCTTTGTGTTGATCTCGTTCAGGATGACGTAATGACCCGTGGCGGTGAAACGGCCCGGCAGGCGCACCTTGGCGCCCACCCCTTCGGGATTGACGTCCCCGTCCCAGGTGATGGGACTGATGTCCAGGAGGTTGGCCATCTTTCCGCCCACCACGTCGATCTTCCCTCCCAACAAAGCGGGGGTGTACCGGACGTAGGCCTGGTCCAGGAGGAAGTTCTTCAAGGCGAGCTGGCCGCCCAGGGTCTGGTTGGTCGAGGTGGGATCGTCGGTCGCGCCGGTCGCCAGCCGGAACGCCGCGAACACCTGCCGGTCGATCTGCTTTTCGGCCCCGAAGCGGAATCGCACGCGCATCCGGCTGCGCTTGGCGATGTTGCCGTTGGCAAGGATCGGCCCGTCCGGCCTCGGGGAATTGTCCTGGGACTGGGTGAAGACCTCCTCACGGAGGCGGAGGTCGCCCTTGAACCTCAGTTTCGCGGTGTTTTCGAGGTCGCCGATGCGCTGGGACAACACGCCCATGCCCGAATTCACTTCCGCCTTGTAGTCCTGAAATTCGTCCTTCGCGCCGCCCGCGTTCTGCGCGAAAACCTGCGCGGCCAGGACCGCCGCCAGCGTCACAACCCATAAACGTTTCATTTCCTCTCCTTTATTCAATCCTTTTTATTCTTGCGGGGAATGTTACGGCGCAACAGTAACGTGGGCGTTTCGTCCAAGTTAAAAGGGCGTAAATAACTCCATGAACCGTAAATCGATTGAGCGAATGGGGCGGCAAAGAATCATGAACACAAATCACCGGGGACTATTGCAGGACACAACCATGCGGAAATGCCCGATAGTTAACATACAGTTAACATGCCCTTAACAGCCCCTTCACACCGCGGCGGTACCTTGAACCGCGGAAAGGGGGAACCATGGACGCCACGCTCATCCTCACCGTCGTCATCATCCTGGTCGCGCTCGTCTTCGACTACATCAACGGCTTCCACGACGCCGCCAATTCCATCGCCACCGTGGTCTCGACCCGCGTCCTGTCGCCGGGGCAGGCCGTCGTGTGGGCGGCCCTATTCAACTTCCTGGCGGCCTTCTTCTTCGGCACCCACGTGGCCAAGACCATCGGCAAGGGCATGGTGGACCCTTCCGGCATCACGGTGTGGGTCATATTGGCGGCGCTCCTCGGCGCCATTCTCTGGGACCTCCTGACCTGGTGGTGGGGGCTCCCGACCTCCTCGTCGCACGCCCTCATCGGGGGGTTCGGCGGCGCGGCGGTGGTTTACGCGGGCTGGGACGTCCTTATCCTGTCGGGCTTCCAGAAAACCATCCTGTTCATTTTCGTGGCGCCCATCCTGGGGATGGTCCTGGGATTCCTCATCCAGATCGCCGTGTATTGGATCTTCCGCCGGGCCACCCCCTCCAGGGTGGACGGCTTCTTCCGGGTGGGCCAGCTTTTTTCGGCGGCCCTGTATTCCCTCTCACACGGCGCCAACGACGCCCAGAAGACCATGGGCATCATGGTGGCGCTTCTTTCGGCCGGCGGCTTCACGCAGTGGGCCTACCGGGGGGAGGGGAAGGAAATCGCCTGGTGGATCATCCTGGTGTGCCACGCGGCCATCGCGCTCGGCA
>CAZSKE010000025.1:0-10146 GCA_964607325.1 uncultured bacterium
TGAGCCCCAGCGCGTCGAGGGGAAGACGCGATAAACAGGCCAGGACCGACCCGATGCTGGAGCCCAGGAGCATGCGGCCCGAGGTGTCGAGGGTGGCTTGCGCGATGAGGGCGGCCCCGGAGGAGCGCTCGACGCGCGCGCGGTGGCATCCGAAAACGGCGGAGCGCATCTCCAGAAGATCCTGGCTGGTCTCGATGATCAGCGCGTCCACGCCCGCGTCGAGGAGGATCCCGGCTTGTTCGTGGAATAACGCCTCGAGCTCGTCGGTGGAGATTTTCCCGAGATCGGGATCCTCCGAGGAGGGAAGTTTCCCCGTGGGCCCCAGGGACCCGACGACGAACCTGGGATGGTCGGGCGTGGAATAAACGTCGGCCAACTTCCGGGCCAGGAGGACGCCCGCGCGGTTGATCTCCAGGACCTGATCCCCCAGGCCGTACTCGGCTAGTTTGAGTCGGTTGGAACCGAAGGTGTTGGTCTCCAGGGCGTCACAACCGACCTTGAGGAAACCCTCGTGGATGGAACGGATGATGTCGGGGCGAGTGACGCTCAAATAATCGTTCAAGCCTTCCTTGCCCCCGAAGTCGTCCTTCGTCGGATGGAAAGCCTGGATATTGGTGCCCATGGCGCCGTCGAGGATGAGGACCTTTTCCTTCATGGCGTCGAGAAAGAGTGGTCTTAACAAGGCGGTTCCTTCCTGGCCTGGGGCTTGAGGGGAAACGCATCTTACGGCCCCGAAGCCTTTGGCTTCAAGGCGCCCACCCGGGCTTTGCATGGGATATAATGGGTTTATGAGCCATTCCAAACAGCCGAAATTCCTTGTGGACCTGAAGAACCGCGTTTTTGTGTCCGAAAAACCCCACCAGGACATCATCGACGATAACGGCCTCGACCCTTCCGGTTACGACAACTATTTCAAGGGATGGGTGTTCGGATCCGACGCCAAGGTGTGGGTGGAGCAGATGGAGGATCTGGCGTTCCGTTATTGGGACCAGGCGCGCGTGGGTTTCCGCAAGCTGGTGTCGGACAAGCTGCTGACCCCGAAGTCGAGGACCTTCGCCATCGTCAACCACTCCGATTGCCTGGCGGGCACCGTGGCCGATTTTCTCGGCTTGAGTCAAACGGCCTTCACCGACGCGCGGATCGGCAAGGAAGTGATGCTGGATATCTTTCCCAAACTGACCGCCGGGAGCAAGTTCCGCTTGAGGAGCACCTTGCGCATCGGGGCCAACCGCTACCTCCCCAGGAAC
This sequence comes from uncultured bacterium, assembly GCA_964607325.1. Classification (GTDB taxonomy): domain Bacteria; phylum Oederibacteriota; class Muellerivitia; order Muellerivitales; family Muellerivitaceae; genus CAZSKE01. The sequence goes on from CAZSKE010000025.1 coordinate 1,248, forward strand.
GTCGTGGGCACGCTCCTGCGACCCGTGAAGGGACATCCGCCCAAGCTGTCCATTCGTTGGGCCCAGAGCGTCTCGGGCACGCACCACCGCATGGCGGCGGTCACCCAGGCCGTGGACGTCCGGATCCTTCTTCCGATCGGTTGAAAGCCCACGCCCGCTCACGCCAAGTCCGTCAGGGACGGGCGCGACGAAAAAAGCCCCGGGAATTTCCCGGGGCTTTTTTTTCACGACGGAACATCGGCGGCTGAATCCCTATTTTTTGTGGATACCGAGGAACGGCAGGTGGGAAGCGTTGGACTTCGGTTGTTGGACGTCGTAGTCCTCCACTTGCGTCGCGGTTTGAGGCGGCGGCGGGGCCTGGGGTGTCGGCGGAAACACCTTTTTCCCGTTCACGCTCAACAGGTCGTCCAGGCATAAAACGCGGTCGGCGGCCCGCACGAGGTCGGCGGGCTTGACGTCGTTGAACAGGGCCAGTTCCACGTGTTTGCCGGTTTCCTTGACCGTCCGCAGGGCGATGGCGAACTCGGGATTCTCGGTCACCACGATGGCCGTGTCGTAATGGTTCAAATGCGCGTAGTGCACCATGTCGGCCGTCATCATGGGTTCCACGCCCCGGACCGCGGTGTCGCCCGTGGAGGTGGGAATCAGCTTGCCCAACCGGAGAACCAGGTAAGGGGTGCGCTCCAAGGCGTCGTAAAAGGGACGTTGGACCTTGGCCTTGTCGGGGAACTGGTGTTGGTCGTAAACCGCGTTGTAATAGAAAGTCCTCACCAACTTGCGATCCTCGCCCGTGAGGGTCATCGCGAACTGGTGATAGTCGACCCGGTTGACGCAATTGTTGCGCTTGAGACCGAAGTAAAAATCACTCCCATCGACGAAAAGAGCCACGCGATTCATCATGTTGGTCTGCATCTCTTATTTCTTTCCGGCGGATCCCGCGATAATGATATTCCACAGGGCGTTCACGCTCGTGGACCCTCCACATAAGCCGACAGCGAACTTGAGGCCTTTGAGGGGAGAGGCGGGTCGACACCATAAGTCTTCCAAACGGAAACGATAGGATAATCAACCTTCGCGCGAAATCAAACAACAAACGAGGAAAAAAAGGCGGCGCCGGAAAAACGGGCCCCGCGACGACGTTTTTGTCGAGGACGTTTCGGGCCCGACGCGACCGGGTTTGCCGCCGGTCCAGAGGACTAGGCGCGCTTCCCCTTTATCTTAATAGGAAGCCAGTTTCGTCCTTCCAGGCGGAGCGAATGGCTTGGCGTCCTTCCGGGTCGGCTCCAGAAATCTCCTCGAAACTCCAGTTCCAAAGCGGCTCGTGATAACCGGTCGAGGCGTGGACGCGGCGTTTGAAGGCCTGGATGAGACGGGAAATATCCTCGTCGGAATGGCTCAGGTCGAGCAGGAACTCGACACGGGAAGGGTGAATCCGGTACGCCAGCAACCTTAAACCTGGGTGGAGCCGGGGCACGTCCTCCAGGGAACGGGCCACCGCGCGTTCCAGGGGCCCCTCCAGCGGGGGTCGGCCTCGGTCGACCTCCAGGAGGATCCAACTGAGCGCCTCAAGGTTGGCGAAAGAACGCATCGGTCGGGAACTCCAGCGAAAAATACCCGCGCACAGGGTGCTGAAAACTGTTTTGTCGCCCCGCGTGTAGCCACGAGCACGACACGAAAAAGTCGCCCGGCAGGGGACTTTTTCAACAGCCTGCCAGAAACCGTTTCAAAATCCTCCGCCATCATCGGCGGGAGGTCGGGAGCCGAAGGACAGGACCCGCCACGACAGGAGTTTTGAAATGGTTTCTAGTAACCGATGGCTGTCCGCTTCCTGCTAACAGGGTGCTGAAAACTGTTTTGCGCCCTTCCCCCGGGCCGAAGCCTGGGGACAGTCGCAACCCAAAAGGGTTGCGAACGGCTAATAGATTCCCGGGATAAGGCGCTTCGTCTTGGCCGCGTAAGCCGGGTACTCGGGATATTTCTCCGCGAGGTATTTTTCCTCCCGGCGGGCCTTGGCGTCCAAAAAGACGGCCAACCCGAGGGCCACCAGCAGTCGTGAGACATGGCCCTGGGTGAGCGGCCAGCCCAGCGCCATGAGAATCACCCCCAGGTAGGCGGGGTGGCGGCAATAACGAAAGGCGCCCCCGGTGGCCAGGATCCCGGTCTTCATGGGTTTCGGGCAAGACGTGAGGTTGTGACGGCCGAGGGTTCGCAGGCCGCCCACGAAGAGCAGAAGGCCCCAACCCAGAAAGAGAACCCCGAGGCCCTGCAAAACCCGGGGTGGATACCAAGGGGAGGACAAACGGGGGACGAGGAAATACGCGAGAAGGAGGGCGTCCTGGGCCCAAACCCAGATTTCCCCGCGAGGTTCTTTGGGTCGGATGATTTCGATCGCCATGGTTCCGCCATTATAACGGATGGGTTCGGACATCGGCCCTTGGCGACGGCCAAAAATTCAACCGTCGGCCGGCGGCCGGGCGTCGGTGGCGAGTTTCAACAGGGTTGAGTACGTATAAAGCCCCGAGGCGTGCCCGTCCGACCAAGTGAAACGCAACGCGTAACGGCCCACGGGATCCGCGCGGGTCGCCCGCACCTCCGGATCCACCTCCCCGAGCGTGATCACGCGAATCCCGGTGTCCTCGTCGACGCAACCGGCGCAGGGGCATTGACTTCTCAAAACCCGAGGATCGTGGCGTGTCTCCTGGCCATCGTCCCAGTGGATCACGATCCGGCGGGGATCGGAGATGTCGACCTTGACCGGTCTCGTGGAAACCGAGGCGGTGGACTCGAGGATGATCGACAACTGGCGCGCCACGGCGTTCGCCAAGGCGAGGGTGGCCTTGCCCGCCGGGGAATCGGGATGCGCGATCACCACGGGACAACCCCGGTCGCCGTCGGCCGTCACGAAAGGGTCGAGGGGGATCTCGCCGAGGAAGGGCACGCCCAGGGCGGCCGCCATATTCCTTCCGCCGTCTTTTCCGAAGAGGTGGATCAACGCGCCATCGGGGCCCGTGAAACCGCTCATGTTCTCCACCACGCCCACGATGGGGACTTCGACCCGTTGGAACATGCGGAGCCCTTTTTGGGTGATCTCCTGGGCCACCGCCTGAGGCGTGGTGACCATGACCGCGCCCGTCAGTGAGACCGACTGGGTCAAGGTGAGGTGGATGTCTCCGGTGCCCGGTGGCAGGTCGATCAAGAGGTAGTCCAGGTCGCCCCAGTCCACCTGGCCGAGCAATTGTTGGATCGCCTTGCTGGCCATGGGGCCGCGCCAGATGAGCGCGTCATCCGGATTGGCGAGCATTCCCATGGACATGAACCGCACGCCGAATTTCTCGAAGGGTTTCATCAGGCCCGATCGCGGATCGCTTTCGGGGGGGCGTCCCGTCTCTCCCAGCATCCTGGGGATCGAGGGGCCGTAGATGTCCGCGTCCAGAAGCCCCACGGAGGCCCCGGCGGCGGACAACGCCAGGCTCAAGTTGACCGCCACCGTGCTCTTGCCCACGCCGCCCTTGCCGGAGGCCACGGCGATCAGGTTCTTCACCAGCGGCAGGTCGAGGTTTTTCATTCCCGCGCGGGCGGAACGCACCTGGCTGGTCATGACGACGGTCGCCGATTGGACCCCCGGAAGCGCGGAGACGATTTTCTCGGCTTCCAGCTTGAAACGGCTCTTGAGGGGGCAGGCGGGTGTCGTGAGCTCGATCTTGAGGGAGACGGAACCTCCGTCGATTTTGACGTCCTTGACGAAACCCAAGGACACGATATCGCGATGAAGATCGGGGTCCTGAATGGCCTTGAGGGCCTCCAGGATCTGGGCGACAGTGACGCTCATGATTTCTCCTCCAAACACCCGGGCCCTCATCGCGCAGGTTCGCGCGCGATGGGGCACGGCGTGGCTTGCATGATTTTTCGGCGAAAACCGGCCGCCTGTTTTCACCCGCGACGTAAGGACGTCGACAAGGGGCGATCGGATTCTATTTCAAAACATGCCCCCACTACCATGGGGCGCGAAACAATCACCGGGTCGTCGATCTGGAATGATCCGATAAAGGATGGCCCAAACCGGGACCCTCCGGGGTCACGATCGAGGCGGGCGGACTTTTCCGCCCACCGGTTGGGGTGGGGCGCGGATAACGAGCCGAAACGTTGCGTCCGGCAAACGCACGCGGCCGACGAACCGAAAATACCATGAAGAACGCCGCTTTTCCGTTAAAATGACTGCGGCGGGACCGCTGGAATTGTTTCGCAACTCTCCCCGCCGGGAAAAGGCGCCTCTATGAAAGCCGTGATCATGGCGGGTGGGTTCGGAACCCGCATGAGACCGCTCACGATCAACCTCCCCAAACCCATGGTGCCCATGTGCAACCGGCCCATGATGGAGGTGATCGTGGATCTCCTGAAACGCCACGGTTTCACCGATCTGATCTCCGTTGTTTTTTTCCAACCTGAAACCATCACCGAGTATTTCCACGACGGTAAGGCTTTCGGCGTCCGGATGCGCTATCAGAGCGCCGAAAGCGACCTGGGCACCGCTGGGTCTGTTCGAAACGCCGCGGATCTTATCGGCCACGAGCGGTTCCTCGTCATTTCGGGGGATGTCCTCACCGACTTCGACCTCACGGAGGCGCTCCGCTTCCACGAGGAGAAGAAGGCCAAGGCCACCATGATCCTCACGCGGGTGGAGAACCCGCTGGCGTTCGGCGTGGTCATCACCGACGCGGAAGGCCGCGTCCAGCGTTTCCTGGAGAAGCCCACCTGGGGCGAGGTCTTCTCCGACACGGTCAACACGGGCATTTATATTCTCGAGCCCGAGGTGATGGACCTCGTGCCCGAAAAACGCGAGTTCGATTTCGCCAAAAACCTATTTCCCCTCCTGTTGGAGAAAGGCCTTCCGCTTTACGGTTACACCGCCGAGGGTTATTGGAAGGATATCGGCAACCTCGAGCAATACCGGCTGGCCCACCAGGATATCTTCGCGGGCAAGGTGGACTTGGCCATGCCCGGAACGCGCCTCAACAAGATCGGCAAGGAGATCTGGGTGGGGGAGGGGGCCCACGTGAGCCCGGAGGCCGAGCTTTCGGGAACGGTCATCGTGGGGCGCCACACCAACATCGGGCGGAAATGCCGAATCACCAACTCGGTGGTGGGGGATGGTTGCCAGGTGGAGGATGGCGTCACGCTGGTGAACGCCGTGTTGTGGAAAAACGTGTCCTTGGGGGCGGGCTCGACGGCCAAGGAATGCGTCATCGCGACGGGCACCGACGTCCAGGAGAAAGCCTCGATCTACGAGGGCGTGACGGTTTCCGACAATTGCACCATCGGCCGCGAGGCGGTGCTGAAAGCCGGCGTGAAGGTGTGGCCCAGCAAGGTGGTGGAGGACGGCGCCCAGCTTTCCACGGCCCTGGTCTGGGGCGACAAGTGGGCCCGTTCCATCTTCGGCCAATACGGCGTGACCGGCATGGCCGGCATCGATCTCACGCCCGAGTTCGCCGCCAAGCTGGGGGCCGCCTACGGCGCCTCCTTGCCCAAGGGTTCCACCGTGGTCACTTCCCGCGACATCCACAAGACCAGCCGCATGATCAACCGCGCGCTCATTTCCGGCATCCTGTCCTCGGGCGTCAACGTGCATGATTTGCAGGAAGTGCCGGTCCCAGTGGCCCGATACACCGTGCCCAAGCTTTCCGACGCGGGCGGGTTGCACACCCGCAAAAGCCCCTTCGACCCCCAGAACGTGGACGTCAAATTCCTCGACGGAAGGGGCATGGCGCTTTCCTCCGCCAAGGAGAAGGGCATCGAGAATCTTTTCTACCGGGAGGATTTCCGCCGCGCCTCCATGGAGGAGACGGGGGAGCTGAGCTTTCCCCACCGGGTGCTGGAGTTGTACCATCAGGGGTTTTTGGAGGCCGTGGACGTGAAGACCGTGGCGGCCCGCAAACTCAAGGTGGTGTTGGATTACGCCTTCAGCGCGGCGGCCCCCATTTTTCCCTCGATCCTGGGGCACCTCGGGTGCGAGGTGGTGGCGCTCAACGCCTACACCGACGAGAAGAAGATCACCAAGACCCCCGAGGAGTTCCACGCCAGCCTGAAACAGCTTTCCGACATCGTGCCCACCTTGAAGGCGGATTTCGGGGTGTTGTTCGATTCGGGGGCCGAAAAAGCCTTTTGGGTGGACGAGAAAGGGCACCTTTTGTCGGGGGTCGAGTCGCTGGCGTTGTTCATCCTTTGGGTGACCCGTTCCAAGAAAGGCGCGCGCGTGGTGGTTCCGATCCACGCCTCGAAAACCCTGGACGCTTTGGTCCGGGAGAACGGGGGCGTGATCGCGCGCAGTCGCACCACGTACTTCTCGCTCATGGAGGAGGCGGCGCTGGAACGAACGGCCTTCGCCGGGGAGCCCGATGGGGGGTATATTTTCCCGGCGTTCGCGCCATTCATGGACGCCATGATGTCCACGGCCAAGTTCATGGAATTCATCGCTCGCGAGGGGAAACCCGTCAGCCACTTCCTGGGCCTGGTGCCGCGGCCTTCCTTATACATGCGATCCGTGCCCTGCTCCTGGGAAATGAAGGGCGCCATCATGCGTCGTCTCCTGGAGGAGACCGCGGATAGTCCCCGGGACCTGATCGACGGCGTGAAGGTTCACATCAACGGCGCGTCAGTCATGATCCTGCCGGACACCGACCGAGCGGCGTTCCACGTGTCCGCGGAGGCCGACACCGAAGGCAAGGCCCGGGACCTGGTGAATGGGTTCGTGGACAAGATCTAAAGCTGGCAGCATTGACGGTTTGTTTGACCGGGCTCGCAAGACGCGGGCGAGGGTTGTTTCGCGGGGCGGGTGTTTTAGCGCCAGCGTGAGAGGAAAAGAATCATGGGATTTCATCTGAACGAGGTCGGGGTTTCCACCCGATCGGCGCGTGTCGTCCTGTTGTTGTTGATGTCGGCGCTTCTTTCCGGTTGCGCGACGATCAATCAAGTCAGCCAAAACCTCTCCGAGTCCGTCTCGTACCAGGACAAGGTGACCGGGGAGCGAACGCTGGGGTTGATGAGCGAGGAGAGCGAGATCAGCCAGGGCGCCGAGGCCCAGAAACAAATCATCGACGATTACACGAAGCGCGGCCTGAAGGTGGACACGGACCCCGTGTTATTGGCTAAGTTGAGGGGCATGCTGAAATCCATCACGGACGTGTCGCATCGCCCCGAGTTGCCCTGGGAACTGCATCTGGTGGAAACCAAGGACCAGAACGCGTTCGCCTTGCCGGGCGGCAAGGTGTTCGTGTTGAGGGGCATCATCGGCGGCATGCTGAAGAGCGACGACGAGTTGGCCGGTGTCATCGCGCACGAGGTCGCGCACATCGCGTGCCGCCACCAGGTGAAATCCCAGGCGTGGAACATGGTGATGCCCATGATCCAGAAGCGCGCCCGTAACGAGGTGTACCAAGCCAGTTACACGACCTTGAACGAGGACGAGGCGGACAAGGTGGGGTTGTTCTACATGGCCATGGCGGGGCGCGACCCGCAGGCCATGGTCAACGTCTGGAAAAGAGCCGATCAGGAAATGGGCTCCCACCCCGGCAATTTCCTTTATGACCACTCGTTGAACGCCACGAGGGCGTCGAAAGTGGGCGCGTTGGCGCCCGTCGCCGCCAAATACTACGCGGGACCGGGCGTGCGTTACGCGGACTACAAGAACGCCCTGGAGAAAAACGACATGATCGCCCGGGGCGGGTTCGGGGGCGACAGCGGGTTGCTGAACATCCTGGAGTTGGGGTTGAACACGTACGGGCAGTACAAGGCCACGAAAACGGAGCAGGTGCAACGGGAGACCGAGCAGGCCCGTTTGGCCCAGAATCTCTCTTACGCCCGGTTGGAGAACGTGAGACGAGCGGACACCGCGGACGGCCGCCAATCGCTTTCCTCGAATTTGACCAACACGAGCGATCGAACCATGAAATCAGCGGTGGTGACCGTTTCTTACCTGGATTCCCAGAACAAGGTTTTGTATTCGGAGAACGCGCGGTTGTCGAATATCGCGGCGGGACGCAGCGCCACTTGTGGTGTGTATTTGAAAAACGTCGAAAACGCGAAGAACGTCCGGATGGACGTCACTTACGTGGAATTCTAACAGGGTGCTAAAAAAATGTTTTTGCAACCTGCCCCCAGGCTGAAGCTTTCCCCGGGGTGAAACCCGGGGACGCCCGTTCAAGAGAGAGAACACCCGAACGTCCAGCGCTCGCTTCCAAGGAGATCCCATGGAATTCTCGAAGGCGTTACGAGCCCGAAGGTCCGTCCGGGGTTATCGGCCCGACCCGGTTCCGGGCGACAAGCTCGACCGCGTTCTCGAGTCCGCGCGGCTCGCGCCGTCGGCCACCAACGCGCAACCGGTTCATTTCATCGTGGTGACAGACCCGGCGGCGAAGGAAAGACTGAGGGTAGCCTACGACAAGGCGTGGTTCTTGTCGGCGCCCGTGATCATCGCGGGGTGCGTGGACCCCTCCCGGGCGTGGAAACGTTCCGACGGCTTCAACAGCGCCGAGTTGGATCTCGCCATCGCGTTCGATCACCTGACGCTCACGGCCGCCGACGAGGGATTGGGGACCTGTTGGGTGTGCAATTTCGACGAGGTCAAGGCCAAGGCCGCCCTGGGGGTTCCGGAAGGCGTGCGACTGGTCGCCATGACTCCCTTGGGTTTCCCGGACCCCCAAGCGCCCTTGAGGCCCTTCGCGAGGAAGAACCTGGCGGAAATTCTCCACCACGAAAACTGGTGATCCCGGGAAACGTCCGCGGGACTGTCGAAATGACGCCGGGACGAAGACAACTTTTTACCGTGGAGGCGCGGAGAAAGTGGAGTTCGCCTCGCAACCCTGTTTGCCGAAGACGTAAAAAAGGGACCCGGTCGGGTCCCTTT
>CAZSKE010000025.1:10156-12155 GCA_964607325.1 uncultured bacterium
GGGGTGGGGTCAGGCGTTTGGGTCGTTCACCCGGCCCATGATCAGGATCGTCTTCACCTTGTTCTCGTAGATCATGAAGACGAACGGGTGGTCGACGTGGAAGGGGACGGGCGTGACGATGGGTTGGATCGAAACGGACGTGAAGATTTCGACGACCACCGCGGTCGCGGCGGCGGCCTCCGTGCCGTCCTCGTTCACCTCCACGAAGGCCTTGTGGAGGACCCGTGAAATGTTGAGGCGCGTGGTTGGCCCGAGGGTGGCCATGCCCGAGAAATCGGCCAGGAAAGGTTTGAAGGCCGTCGGCATGCCCAAGGCGCTTAGCGTTTCCTCCATGTCGTAGTCGGCGTCGAACTTGAATTTCGGCAGGCTCAGGTCGACGACGGAACCGTAGGGGGGGACGGTGTTGGCGGCGCGCGCGTCCAGCCACGCCTTGAGGTTGGCCGACGTCAGGTTGTTTTCAAGGTCCGCCATGCCCCCCTCGGCGGGCAAAAAGATGAACATCGACACGTCGCCGAACTCGTAGGGAAGCTCCAGGACCCGCGTGTTCCCGGGGAAATTCTCGACGACGCCGGACAGTTGCTGGTGCATGGTCGGCGCCTGGATGGATTGGCCTGGCGTCACGTTGAAAACGGAGGGGTAAGTCGAATTCGCCTCGAATTTATGCATCCAGGACGCCTTGAAGTAGATGGCGTTGGTCAGGACCAAGCGGGTTTGGTCGTTGATGGAGCCGGAAGGCAGTAAGTCGTTTATCTTTCCCTCGGTCTGGTCCGACACCGCGCCGTTGATGGCCTGCCGGGACCCTTCCGGATCGCCGAAGAAATTCATTTGGGTCGAGAAGGCGCTGTAGAAATTCGTGACCGTGTCCAGGAAGGACGTGAGGAAGGTGAAATCCTTCTCGAGCCACAGGTTGTTGGAGGTTTTGAGCTTGTATTTCTTGTCCGGCTTGTTGATTTCGGCGAAAACGGCTTGGTAGTCGTTCTTGCGCGCGATGGGGTCCGATTCCAGGTGCAGGACCGACAGCATCTCCGAGGCGGTCTGTCCTTTGGCTCCCTCGTACGTCATGGCCAGGGCCGAGGAGATGCTGAAGGGCGAGAAGAAGACGTTGCCGTCGTTGGATTGGTATTGCTTGTACAGGTCCAGGGCCAGGAGGTTGTTCGCGTCCGCGGGTTTGTTGAAGCAGGAGACCTGCGCCGAAGGCTTGGTGGGGGAGGCGGTTCCGTTCACTCCGAGGGAACGCCCACAGCCGTTCAAGATCAGGCTTCCGACTGACAGAATCGAAAAAACCGCGATATGCCTGGTGAATGTTTTCATTTCCGCGAACTCCCCATGATAGTTTGGAATAAAAGGGGCCAAGAAACCTCGGTTTTTCGGCGCCTGGTTCAAGCATCCCCTGTTACATAAACGGACAAACGATCCATTTATTCCATGTGATTAATAGACGGTGTTTCGGCCATAACTTCCCCCGAAATCGCGTCGTGGAGGATTTCTCCACATGGAGTCCATGCGGGAAACGCGGATAAAAAGAGCCGATCGGCTTCGGGCGGCGGTCGTCGTCGGACGCAAGAAATCCGGGTTGCGCGATCTTTGGGATGAAATGAAACGATATTATTCACCGAAACGCCGCGAGGGGTGAACCCCATGAAAGCCCGTGGTTTTGATTTGTGTTGGCGGCACGGGCGCGGAGAATCGCTCATCGCGGAACGAATGTCGTTACTCTAGGCCGCGCCTACGCGGTAACGGTCGCTTATTCCTGAAACCGTGTCGTGAATCAACCGCTTCAAACAAGATGGATCGAGCGAAAGAGCCGCGCGATCAACGCGGCGATCCCGGCCGAGGCGGGTATCGTGAACAGCCAGGCCCACACGATGCGCCGCGCCACGCCCCACCGAACGGCCGAGAGCGAGTGCGTGGCGCCGACACCCACGATGGCGCCCGTGATGGTGTGGGTGGTCGAGACGGGGATGCCCAGGAACGTGGCGAAGAGGATCGAGGAGGCGCC
>CAZSKE010000026.1:0-8873 GCA_964607325.1 uncultured bacterium
ACCCAATTGGCCGTACGTTTTTCTAACCATTCGCGAGCCGCCCAATAAGCCATTCCCGCTGTCACCAGCGATACAAGCGCGGGAAATAGCCAAAGGGAAGCAAGGGAGGGGGGGATAAATTTAAAAAATAATCCCTGGATCCAAAAGAAGAGAGGCGGAACCTGCGTGAAAAACAAAAAGAGATCCCAGCGCCAATGTCTGGAAAGGTCCAGCGCCAAAAAACTGTTCATACCCTCATCCTCAAGAGGCCAGCCATGTAAGGAAGTCAACCAGCCGAATCTCAGAAAAAGGGCGGACGCCACGAATACGAGTCCGGGGATTGGAGGAACCGATGGGAAGGCGGAGAAACGGAAAAGTTCGGTTCCCAGATCCGTTGGGGGAGTGGATCGCGCGGACCATGTCCAGAAAAAGACGAGAAGAAGAATCCCCGAAAGAAGACGTCCCTCCACGTTTCCGGGCAGGATCACAAGGGTCAATAGCAGGACGGTAGCGGATAGGAAAATCGGAAGGGACCACTTGCCAGGGGAAGAAGAAACCATGAGGCGATTATAATGCTTGCGGCATGATTAGGGTGGACACTTATGGGATATCCGCCTGAAGCTTGGTGGGCGATCCCGCCCTCGATGTTCTTGCGGATGTGTTATGGCAGAAGGGGACTCACCGCGCTCGTTTCGACAAGGGGGACAGATCACGGCGGGGGAAACGCGTATCTTTATTACTTGCTTTTTGGGTGAGGGGTTTGTATTTCCGGATGCTCCAGCCGGTACAGATTTCTGTATGCCTGGGTGTAATTGATCGGGCACCGCATAGCTTGTTGGTATAGGGGTCTCGCGCTTTTTGAATCTCCCTGCTGGGCTTTCAGGATCGCCATTTGATTGAGGAAATGAGAGAGGGTGGTCAACCGGTACAGGCGAAATAGCAAAGCGACCAGGGGGATGGACGCCCAAATCCAAGCGTGCATAGAGAAGGAACGCGAACGAGGATGGGGACAGGAAGTAGAAACGGGTGTTCCGAGGACGCCTAGCCAGGCCGCCCAAGCGGCGGCCAGAAGAAGGAACCCCCGGGAGAGGTTGTTTCCCGGGGCATAGGAAGCCCAGGCCAAAAGGACGCAGGAAAAGGCGAATCCGGTGAGCGGTTTCTAATATTTCATGGTTTGGAGGACGATGCCCATTCCCCGATCCCCTCGTCCAACCGCTTGAGGAAAAGGGTCCACCTCTGGTGTAGATCGGGGGAAAGAAGGTTTTTCTTCAGACACAGGTCCATCAACGGCACACATTCGTGCACCAGGAGAATGGCTTGTTCCAGGAGCGCCTGGGTTTTAAGGCGACTGGTGGCCGCGCGGGCTTCCTGGAGTTTTTCCGCGATTTGATGGACCTGTCTTTGGAAGCGATCCACGGCGGCGTTTTTACCGGACAGGTTCGTCCGCTGGTAGACCTTGTGAATCTCGCCGGACAAATCCCGCGCTTGGGAAGCCAAGTCCACATTGAGAAAATCCGAGAGTTCCAAACCGCCGCCTTTATGACCGTTTTCCCGTGAGTTTGTTGAGGTTTTCGGTTTCCTTTAGTGGGATCGGGGCCCTTAAAACCGGGATGGGGAGATTGAAAATCCCACCACTTCTCCTGGAGTTCAATGGTCGGGAGTATCCATTCTATCCAATATCAACAAATTATTTTGCGCATACGTGCGGTTTAATTCGGAGCCGATCGCAGATTGAAAGGCTTGTCGCGCAAACTGAGGTTTTCCGGATAGATAAAGAAGGGTTCCGTATTCATTCCATAAATGAGCGGCTGGGTCACCGAATTTTAAGGCTCGCTCGATGGCTTGTGTCGCGGCAGGGAGATTCTTTTGGATGGAGTGATAAAGAACGAGTTTTTCGGCAAGAATCGATTCCAGATGTGGGTCTCCCTCGACGAGGGGCACACAATCTTGCAGGGTTTTTTCAATGGAAACGTCGGAGCGGCCATATGGATCCATTTGGTACGCGCGCTCGACATTCCGGAAAGCGGATTCCGCGCGAATCCAACGCTCTAGGATGGAGTGGTTGCTTGTGGTCATCGGGATCATTCCTACCAAGGCATTGTAATCATAGATCGGCATTATTTCGGAAAGGAGATGCCATTCTCCTTCAGGAAAACGTCGTTGGAGGAAAGGGAGATAATTCGAGTTGCAGACGAGGGCCACCCGCGTAACCGAAGGTCCCGCGGGAACTTCATCCGGAAAACCTTCCCACGCCCGCGTGGAGGTATACAGCGTGGGATCGTTGTACTGGGGCATGCCGTCGGCAAGCACCGCGATTCTGCCAGGTCCGGTAGAACGTTTTTGAATCCATCGGTAGGCGCGGTCCCATTCCGGATGCCTCCAGGCTTTTTTATCTTCCGCGTATTGTGCGGGATCCTGGTAGGGCCCGAAATAGTGATACGCGTCGAGTGTCACGGAAAGGGCGATCAACAGCCAAGGGGCCCACGCCCTTAACCGGATCGAGAGAGACTGGGCGATCCGGCGAAGCCCTTCGAGGGCCCCCGCTAGGAAGAGCGGAAACCAAAATAACGTACGGTGCATTTGAACATCACCTGTCAAAAACGCCGGCAGGTAGAATAAAACCATTGTGACAGGCAGCATTCTGATCCAGGTTTCTCGACGATAGGCCCCGAGCCCGCCCACGGAGACAAGGATGAGCGACCCGAAGATGGGGTTGAGAAAACCACCCCACACGGGGCCATATGGAGCGCTTCCCTGTCCGTCCCAGAACCAACCCACCAAGTGTGGTATTCCAACGGCATGAATGGAAAAATGACCTTGAATGTAATTGGTGGCGCCGGGATTCAGACGCGCGATGGCCATGGGCAGGAACAAGAAAAGGACGATTCCGACGCCCAAGAGAGCAGGCCCGCGGAGCGACGGCCGTGTTCGAGCCGCGGCTAGCAAGCCCAGGCATGCCGTTGTTGCCACCACCACCCAGGGCGTGTAACTGTAAAATCCCAGGCCCGCCGTGAGCCCAAAGGCGACGGAGAAGAAGAGTACCCGGGTCCGGGGGACTCGCAGGCACATTCCCAAACATCCGATCAACGCCAATTCAAGCATTAGGAACAACAGGCTGCGATTGCATATTCGAGAGAGGGAAAAGGGCGCGAAACTGAAAGCCAGAAGGATCGCGGCTTGGAAGACTCGATCACGAGGGAACCAGAGAAAGGCGGCCCATATCCCCGTGGCCACCATGGCGGCATACAATCCCGCTTGAAAGAGCCGCAGTTCCAGAAATGTCAGGGGGTGGATGCGGTTCACCAGGGATAGGAGCCAAGGATAAAGGGGCTCGGCCTGACCTTCCCCAAGAATCAAATCCCAACGCCAGTGACGGATCAGATCCAGGCCTAAGAAAGATTCCATCCCTTCGTCGCCCAATAAAAAAACGGGGATTTGTGACAGTCTGTAGGTCAGGGCAAAAACCAGCGCCCCTGTGAACAAAACCCAGCTTCGCACCCCAGGTGTCCACGAAGGCGTCGGGGGAAGAAGGGTGTCGGTGGCTGTCCAACCAGCCGTCAGGTCGATTCCCAGCGGCAACAGGAGGCCGAAGAGAATCAAAGCCAACCGCGCAGTCCATCCCATCGGGTGGAAAGCCAATAGTGAGATCGAAACGGCGTATATCCCGAATAATAAAGTAGCCGAAAGGCGGACGTCTTGCTGGAACCGGCCCCAGACAGAAGGACGCCCGCCGGAATACGGACGAGGATTTTGGTTTTCTATCATGATGCCCATCATCACTTAATCTTTCCCACGGCTGCTCAAGATAACACTATGTTCAACGCGGGAATGCGGGAATTTTTCGCTGAAATTGGGAACACCCACAGTTCAGTCGCGAAAACGGCATCGGAACCACCCAACCCTGCGGAAAACAAGTGTGAGTTTTCCCCGGGAATGAACCGTTCACGAGGCCGCCTTTGTCAAAGGACCTGGGCGGCGAATCGACCCGAAACAACAGCTCCCTCGATGGTGGCTGGGAGGCCCGTGGCGGTCCAATCGCCGGCCAGAACCACGCGTGGAATCGGGGTCTCCGCGCTCGGCCGGAGGGGACCCGTGTCGGGTGTCCACGCGAAGGTGGCCGCCGGCACGCGTGTGACACGCCTCGCGAGGATCTCGACCTTGCGAGCCTCCGGACAACGTTCCTCGAGATCCCGCCAAGCCAAATCGAGAAGGTCCCTTTCGGCTCGCTGGATGAGATCTCCTGAAGCGCTCCCGACCAGCGAAAGCACTTGGCCCTCGGAGCGAAGGTCGATGTTCGCGCTTCGATTGAAAACCCATTCGAAAGAAGCGCCCGAAAGGCCCAGGAGGGGAGCGGTGATCACGGGACGGCGCAGGTAAAAATGTGCCGAAATGATGGGGGATTCGCCCAGGTGGGAGAGGGGTTGGGCCCAATCTTCCATCGGCAGGAGGGCGGCCAGTTTTCCGGGAGGCACCGCTAAAACCCAGGCGTCCGCTTGGAGGGTATTTCCACGGGCGGTTGTGCCTTCCAAGCCCGAACCCGCGCGTCGAATTTGGCGAAAGCCGTCTCGGAGATGGACGGTTCCTCCCCTTTCGGTGAGGAAGCGTTGGAGCGAATCCTGAAGCAACTCGCTCAAAGGCACTCGGGGTATGCCCATGGCCGAATCCGAACGCCGGTAGAAAAAAGCCTTCCGGAAAACGTCCGATAAGCCGTCGATCGGGGCCTGTTCGAGGGGGACGTTCATAATCGCCCGTGTGAGCGGACCCCAGAAGCGCTCATGAACCGCGGGACCCGAGGCGAATTTGCCTCGGAAGGCCGATACGGTCATTCCAGGACGGCGGCCGAAACGAAGCCGTAGAAGCGCCGAGACGAGGGCGGTTTTTTCCCGAAAAGGAAAGGCGTCGCTTCGGATAAGCCCTGCCAGAAGGTGGAAAGGCGCCGGGAGGCGCAGGGCACGGAGGGAAACCGTGTCACCGCCAACCAGGAGCCACTCCAAAGCCAGGGGATCGATCCAATGGAAGGAATCGTCCCGGCCCAGTTTTCTCAAAAGGTCGAGCGTTTGACGATAACCGCCCAGGATCGTGTGCGGCCCATTGTCCAGGGGACAGGGAAATCCGGAGGGAGACGCCATGCTGTGGACGCGGCCGCCCAGGAAACTTTTGGATTCATGCAGATCCACCCGATGGCCGGCTTCCGCCAGGGCCACGGCCGCAGACACTCCGGCGAATCCCCCTCCCACCACGATCACCCGCAACGAGCGCCTCCTGAGGAAATACTCATAAAGGTTTTGATGTTGGCCAGGATCCGCCCCGGTTGCGCCTGTCGAGAAAAGGCATGACGTGAGCGATCGGCCTTAACAACCACAATCGTCCGAAGGAGGATTCATGCGCCAAAAGGCGCAACGGGCCGCCGCCGAGAGAGTCGAGAGGATTTTGGTCGGTGTTCCCAGCGCGACCCGCCCTTGAAGGACGCGTTCGGGATGTTCCCTCAGCTTTCGAAAGAGACCCATGTAAACCGACGCGATGGCCTCCGCCGCGGGGAGCCTGGACCTTTCATGCCGGGAAAGCGATCGGCAAGCCTCGATCCAGAAGCCCAAGGCGCGATTCAACTGAAACCGCGTGAAAGCGGACCAAGCGAACCCCGGAACCGGGTGGATCTCACTCACGCCGAAGCGCTTGAAATCCTCCAGCGGGAAATAGCGGCGTCCCATGGCGCGATCCTCCAGAAAATCACGCGTGATGTTGGTGATTTGCAGGAATACCCCGAGGTTTTCCGCGTATCGCCGGTGCCCCGGCGTCCGGCCCCCGAAAATTTCCATGGCCGCCAACCCGGGACCCCCGGCGACTTGTTTCGCGTATTCATGAAGCTCGTCGAACCGGTGGAAACGGGAGCCTCGAAGATCCCGTTCCACGCCTTGGAGAATGGCTTCCAGGGGTTCGACGGTCATGTGGAACTGTCGGAAGGTTTCCAGGAACCCTTCCCAAAACGCGTCGCGAGGTCGGCCGTTCAAGCCATCGGCGAGGTCTCGCTTGAACCGGGCGAGATGAAGACGTTTGGCGGAAGGCGTTCCCGGTCCGTCGGAAATATCATCCGCGGCCCAACAAAAACGGTACAGCCTTTCCAGCCCCACGCGGCGGGGACGGTCCAAAAGAAGAAGCGGAAGAAAAAAGCTTGTCTTCCGTCGCAGGGAGCCTTGTGGGATATCCATTCAAGTCCTCGGTAAGTCGCGTTCCATGACCTCTCGCGGGCCCATTTTCGACGATCCACGCGGGGAAGTCTTTCCCGATGGAAGCGCGATCGTAGGATCAGGACGATCGGGTCAACGCGGCGTAAAAAACGCCGAGTTTATCCCAAGCGCTTAGTTTAGGGCGTTGGGAGAAAACCCCGTAGTTCATGGAGCGTATTTTTCCAAGAATCGCGAGTCCTCCCGCGAAAGTGGCCTTCAACTCGAGTCGCAACCGCCCGGGAACCTCGTTCGCCAAGGGGAAACCTTCCCGGAACAATTCCTCGGTTTTGTCCGTCACTTTTTTCACCATGGCTCGCGTGGCGTCGGTGTCCCGGCCCTCGAGGATTCGCGCTTCGGTCAATCGAGCCGATTTCCACTCGGTTTTTGGATAATAGATACGCCCCTTTTTAAGGTCGATCGACGTGTCCTGCCAGAAGTTGATTAACTGCAATCCCGTGCAGACCATGTTCGAGTATTGGTGAAGGCGCGGCTCACGCACGCCTGAAAGGAACAGGACGCAACGGCCCACGGGGTCCGCGCTGTTCCGGCAATAGTCGATGACGGCTTCCCAATTCTTCCACCGCTTGACGTTCACATCCATGCGGAAGGCGGCCAGGAGCTTCAACGGGAGAACGGGTGGGATCTCAAAAGACTTCACGGTGTGGGCGAAGGCCCGGCAAACGCTGTTGGAGGGATGCCCCTTCAAGGCCTGGCGAAAATCCCGCTCCCAACGGTCCAGTTCGGTGAGTCGGTTGCCCTCATAAAGAGGTTCGTCGGCGAAATCGTCCGCGGTGCGGGCAAAGGCGTAAAGAGCCGCCACGTGCGGGCGCAAATCGCCAGCGAGGAGCGAGGACGCTACCGGGAAATTCTCGTAATGCGACCCGGCCAGCTTCTCGCATTGGGCATAATCGCCCCGGAGGGCGTGGGGAATCGAGCTTTTCATGCTCCTCAATATATAAGGAATCAACGCGTATTCGGGTCGAAAACGAAAAGGACTGTTAAAATGGCTGAATGAATAACCCTCCGGCCGATACTTTGCCCCCCTACGGCGAGACCGAGAAGAAGCGCGTGGCTTTCACCTCGGTGGTCGCCGCGGTGTTCTTAACCGCCATCAAGATCGTGGTCGGGGTCATGACGGGAAGCTTGGGCATCCTGGCGGAGGCGCTTCATTCCGGTCTGGACCTGGCGGCGGCCGTCATCACCTGGGTGGCCGTTCACTTGTCGGACAAGCCCGCCGACGCCGACCACCCTTACGGCCACGGCAAGATCGAGAGTTTTTCGGCCCTGTTCGAGACCATTCTTTTGTTTGTGACATGCGGTTGGGTCGTTTGGGAAGCCGTCCAGCGGTTGTTTTTCAAGGATGTCCATGTGGTTCCCAGCGTGTGGGCTTTCGTGGTCATGGGGGTTTCCATCCTGGTGGACTTCGGTCGTTCCCGGGCGCTTCTTCGCGTGGCGCGCAAGTACAAAAGCCAGGCGCTGGAGGCGGACGCGCTCCATTTTTCCACGGACATCTGGTCATCCGTCGTGGTCATCCTGGGTTTGATCGGCGTCAAGGCCGGCGAGTGGTTCGGCTATCAGGACCTGTTTATCCGGGCCGACGCCGTGGCGGCGCTCGGCGTGGCCGTCATCGTCTTCTGGGTGAGTTGGCAATTGGTGAAGTCCACCCTGGATGTCTTGTTGGACAGGGCGCCGAAGGGGTTCGCGGGGCAGGTGGTCGAGTTGGCTAGGACCATTCCCGGCGTGGTGGATTGCCGCCGGGTGAGGGTGCGCCACGTGGGACCGACGCAGTTCGTGGACCTCATCCTGGATGTGCCTCGGACGATGCCCTTGGAAAAGGCCCATACGATCACCCACCAGCTTGAGGATCTGGTGCGCGAGAAGCATCCCCAGGTCGATATCGTGGCGCACTTCGAGCCGGTGACCGTTCCGGGTGAAAACTGGAGCGACCGCGTACAGGCCATCGCGGGGCTTCTTGGCCACTATGTCCACGATGTCCGGGTCCACGATGTCAAAGGCAAACGCGCGTTGTTTTACCACCTGGAAGTGGATCCTCTGATGACCCTTTCCGACGCGCACGCGGTGGCGGATGATCTGGAGGGAAAAATCCGGCTCCAGATGCCTGAAATCCAAGAAGTGAACACCCATATCGAGAATAGAGTCGACATGGTGGCGGAAGGACAGCCGGCCGACGAATGGCGTCCAAAAGTGGAGGCGCGATTGAAGGAGGTTCTTTTAGAGCTTCCGGGGCTTTCCTGCCACGAAGTGCAGGTTTACCGGCAGGAAAAGCGTTTGATCGTGGCCCTCCACTGCGAAGTGAACGGGGACCAGACCGTCGCCGAGGCCCATCGGTTGTCGAGTCGCGTCGAGGAATCCCTACGGCGACGCGTGCCGGAAATTTCCAGGGTACAAATCCACGTCGAGCCATCCTAACAGGATGAAAAAGTCCCCTGCCGGGGGGCAGGGCGCAAAAACAGTTTTTCAGCACTCTGCTAGAAGCCCTCTTTTCCAGGCTTCCACTCTTTTTTGAGCGCCTTTTGTTACGCCATACGTTCTTGCAGAAGAGGCCATGGTTTATATAAACTAAGCGCCCGTTCGGAAGCCGCGCCCGGGCGTCAGGAGTTGCTAACGAAACGCGGATAGGACGACGGGCATTTAGCTCAGCTGGTTAGA
>CAZSKE010000026.1:8883-12073 GCA_964607325.1 uncultured bacterium
GTGGAACTCGAACCAGAGGGGGTGCGGGGGAAGGATCCCCCGCGCTTAAGGGGTCGGGGTACATAGGGGCGGAGCCCCTATGAGAGCTTCGCTCGGTTTGACGTCCAGTAATGCCCACCAACAAAAGCAAGCCCCGGCCACGTATCGTGGACGGGGCTTTTGTATATCAAAGGTATTGTGGAACTCGAACCAGAGGGGGTGCGGGGGAAGCGGGTGTGAGGGCCATCAACGATTATGGTGTCGGTAAATGGCGCAACTGGCCGCCGATTCCCACACCTCGACCGAGAGGAGTTTGACTCCCGCTTTTTTTAAAGGTGGCGCCACGAAGCCCCAGATAACCACCGCCAAGTTCTCCGCGGTGGTTTGAAGCTCCGGGTGGCTTTTGAAGGGCTCGACCTCGTGGTTGATGAACCGATGGTCGAACCGGTCACGCACCTCGCGAAGAAGAATGGCTTTCAGGACGCGGAAATCCATGACGAACCCGGTTTCGGATTGAAGGGGCCCCTCGACCGAGACGGCCACGCGGTAGGAATGACCATGGGGAAACCCGGTGGTTTTTGGGTTGTTTTCCCGGTAGCCGGAGCATTTTCCGAAAACCGCCAGGTTTTTCTCCCGGCTCCATTTTCGGTTGTGCAAAAAGTGGGCCGCCTCGAACGTGATTTCTTTCCGGATTTGAGCCTTGGGTTTCATGGGTTCATCCCTTTCGAGGAGGGCGGCCGCTTTTGGGGGTTCCCTCGCCCTCGCGGTATTTTTGCGCGATCGGGATTCGGCGTCCGATACCGAAGGCTTTGGGGGTTACCTTAAGACCGGGAGCCATCTGGCGCCGCTTGTATTCGCTGGCGTCCACGGCGCGAAGGATTCCACCCACAAGCGTCTCCGAAATGCGTCCCTTCGCGATTTCCTCCACGGGCTTGTTTTCCTCCACATAGGACCGCAGAACGCTATCAAGAATATCGTAAGGGGGAAGGGTGTCCTGATCCCGCTGGTTGGGCTTGAGTTCCGCCGAGGGGGGTTTGGTGAGCACTTGCTTGGGTATTTTCTCCCCATTCCGGTTGGCGTATCGGGAGAGTTCGTAAACTTCCGTCTTGAGGATATCCGAAATCACCGCCAGGCCCCCGCACATATCGCCGTACAAGGTGCAATATCCCATCGAGAGTTCGCTCTTGTTGCCGGTGGAAAGCACCAGGCGGTTGAACTTGTTGGAAAGCGCCATCAGGATGAGCCCCCGAAGGCGCGCTTGGAGGTTTTCCTCGGTCAGATCCGGCGCCCGGCCCTGGAAGGGTGTTTTGAGGGTCAGGAGGCTTTGCTCGAACAATGGCGTGATGGGAATCTTCATAAAACCGATCCCGAGGTTGCGGGCGAGAGCTTCCGAATCCTCGATACTGCCACGGGAGGAATAGGGGGAGGGCATGGTCACGCCCAGCACGTTTTCCGGTCCCAGCGCCTCGGCGGCCAAGGCGGCCACCAAAGCGGAATCGATGCCCCCAGACAAGCCCACCAGGGCCTGTTTGAAGCCGCACTTGCCAAGGTAATCCCGGATCCCCAAGACGAGAGCCATCCAAAGGGATTCCGTTTCCCCGGGCGAGGGGGATTTTTCGGGGGATTTCATGCCCGGAATTTCCACCACGAGAATATCCTCGACGAATCCCTTGGCGCGTGCGGTCAGGACGCCCGAGGCGTCCACCGCCAGGCTGTAGCCGTCGAACACCAACTCGTCGTTCCCTCCCACCAGATTGCAATACAGCACTGGCGCTCCCGTCCGGAGGGCGGCCCGGCGGGCCACTTCCTCCCGCGCCGACAGCTTGGCTTGATGGAAAGGAGAGGCCGACAGGTTCACAAGAAGGTCGCACTTGGATCCCGAGAGATCGGCTACCGGATCCCGCGCGTAAAGTTCCCGCGGCAATCCAATCGCGCCGGTCCAGAGATCCTCGCAGATCGTGATCCCGATCCGCAATCCGCCGAATTCGAGAGGCTCTTCGGGCGCGGGGGAGGGTTCGAAGTACCGGTGCTCATCGAAGACGTCGTAATTGGGAAGCAGGGTTTTTCGACGCGTGGCCGCGATCCGGCCATCCCGCACGAAGGCCGCCACGTTGAACAAGGGGTTGCCCGTGCCGGGGTTCGGGGAAACCGTTCCCACGAGGCAGGGCAAGGCTTTAGCGCGGGAGGCCGCGTCGAGAAGGGCTTCCTCGGCGCGACGGAGGAAACCGGGTCTCTCCAGCAGGTCGCGCGGCGGATAACCGGTCAGGGTCAATTCGGGAAAAACCGCGAGATCGCACCCGAGGGTCTTGGCGCGCTCGGAGGCGGCGACCACCTTGTCCACATTGGCCCGGAAGGCCCCCACGGTGGTGTTGATCTGGCACAGGGCGATTTTCATGCGCCTAGTGTAAAGTGGGGATTATGGGAAGTCAAAAGCCGCCTGAACGCCGTTGGTGGGGAGCTCCCGAGCGACTCCCGGTTCGCAAGAACCACATGGTATTCGGCTGTCTGGCGGACACCGCGGGGGCCCTTTCGGCTGCCGAGAGGAAAGTCCTCGCTTCCGTTTTTCGCGGCGTGGACATGATCCTGCACGCGGGGCCCTTGGGCGGGTTGTCCGTGGTCGAACAACTTGAGGAATGGGCTCCCACGGCGGCCGTCTCAGGTCCCTCGGAAGACTCGGTCGTCAGGTCCTCGACCTATGTCCGACAGGTTCTCCGGTTTGGAGACCAGACGATTGGTTTGATGCATGGCTACGGTAAGCCCCAGGGGCAAAAATCCTTTTTGCTCGCCCAGTTCCAAAAGAACGATGAGACCGAAGGCCGGGATCCTCCCGTCAACGTGTTGGTATTTGGTCACAATCGGGAAGGGCAAGCGCGGCCAGGAGGAGGGGTGTTATTCCTCAATCCCGGTTCATTTCGGGGTCGGCCGCCCGAGGGACGTCGTGGGCCGGTCCAACGCACCGTGGGGTTGTTGTATTTGAAGGGGCGTGTATGGGAAGGACAAATCGTGAATTGCCCGCTCGCCCTTTGAGGGTTGAAGGCCCGCGAAAAACCTGTGGCGCAACCGTCGACTCAATCCCGCCCACTCGAACGTGAACACGAGTTATGGAGTGGTGGTCGCGAGTAGTGGGAGTTCGGGCATGATCGTGGTGATAGGGGTGTGGGTGGGATTCGCGGGAGAGGATTCCGGAAGCGCTTGAAGTGTCGGGGATTCG
>CAZSKE010000027.1:0-12044 GCA_964607325.1 uncultured bacterium
TACGTGAACGGCGTGGAACGGGCGCTTGATTCAAACACCTTCCCCTATGACGGCAACATTCAGAATCCAGGAAGCTGGTACATTGGCGCCGACAACGATTTCCAAGCTGCCGGATGTGAGTCGGATCCGAATGTTAGAAACCACTTCGCTGGCTGGATCGACGATATCCGCGTGACCATGGCGGCCAAGTCGGCTTCGAGCGTGGCCGCGGATTACGCTTGCGGATTCACCCCCACGCCGACGCCCACGCCGACATGGACGGACACGTTCACGCTGACTCCGACACCCACCGACACCCTTCAAGTGACCTCGACCTGGACGCCGACCCCCACGCTGACGTCCACGGCCACCCTGACGCCCACCGTCACGATCCCGCTCTTGTTGACTCCCAGCGCCACGCCCACGCCTGGTTTGCGTCTCTGGCCCAATCCCTACAGCCCCGGCCGCGCTTACGGGGGCACCCTCAAGGCGGAACGGCTCCCGCCGGGGGCTTTCCTGAACCTCTACACCGTGTCCGGCGAGCGGGTGGCCCACGTGCCGGAGGTGAACGGCCGGGCGGAATGGGATGGGTGGACGACGGGCGGGGTTTGGGTGGCCCCGGGAACCTATTACTACCGGATCGAGGCGGGGAAGCAGAAACTCGCCCAGGGTGTTTTAGTGGTGGTGCCCGATTTATGAAGCACGTGAATTTGAATTCGGGAAGGCGACGATGAATTCATTTACATTCCGAACGGCCCCTCTCGTGGCCGCGATCCTTTGGGCGGGCTCGGCTCTCCCTCTTTCGGCGGGAGGCGGCGCGGGTTCCACCAGCGCCAACTTCCTCAAGATCGGCATGGGAGCGCGCGCCGCGGCCATGGGGGACGCCTTCACCCCTGTCGCCAACGACTCGACCGCCGTGTATTGGAATCCGGCCGGCATGATGCTGACCCGGGGGACGGGTTATTCGCTTTCTCACGCCGAGTGGATGCAGGATGTCCGGCATGAGCACCTTTCGGTCACCCATCGCAAGGGCAAGGAAGGCGCGTACGGCGGCTCGTTGACCTATTTGGGGGTCCGGCCTTTCCGCGGGGCGCTCGAGACGGTTGCCGGGGAATACGGGGGCGTGGGCGACACCATCTCGGCCTATAACTTCGCCTTGTCCCTGGCTTACGCTCAACGGTTGGGTTACTGGAAGCCCCGCAAGATCTTCAACAAGACCCTCCTGGGTTTCAAGGTCACTTTCCTTCGCGAAAAAATGGTGGATACGGGCGCCACCGGGATGTCCATGGATATCGGGGGGATGTACGAGATCAAGCGCCGCCGCACGTATATTTCCCTGGTGTTGGGCAACCTGGGGACGAGCCTGAAGGGCCGGGAGCAACCGGCCGTGTTCACCCTCGGCGCGTCCCACCAGCTTCGCAAGCTTCTGCTGGATCGCGACAAGCTGACCTTCGCGTTCGACACGGATAGTTACAACGACACGGGCGCGCGCGTGAACCTGGGCACCGAGTACTTGGCCCGGTTCGGCAAGACCGATTTGGCCTTGCGCGGGGGTTACCGGACGGGCTACGACCTGGACGGCACCGCCGGGGTGTGCCTGGGCGCCGGAGTCCTTCAGCGCTTGGACTCGTTCGACGTCGGGCTGGACTACGCCCTGGCGCCTTACGGCGTGTTGGGCACCACGCATCGCGTGACCTTGAATCTCAGGACCGGCGGCGGCCCGGTGGGCCCCCAACCGGTGATCGAGAGCGCGGAGATGTTCAAGCTGGGCGAGGAGTACCTCAGCATCCGTCCACGTTGGATTTCCGAGGAAGCCATCGCGAATTGGCGCGTGACGGTTTCGGACCTCCAGAACCGCAACGCGAAGGTCTTCTCGGGCAAGGGGGACCCCCCGGGCCGCCTGGTTTGGGACGGCAAGCGGGAGGACGGGACCGAGGCCCCTCCGGGGGTGTACCGGCTCGATTTCAGGCTGGTCGACGACGAGGACGAGACCGGATGGGCCGAGCCGCGCGTCGTCCAAGCGCGCAAGATCGTCCTGCCGCCCAAGGCCGCTTACCAGTACCAGTTCCAGTTCTCCGGCGACCTGCTGTTCGATTCCGGCAAGAGCGAGCTTCAACCGCGCGGCTACGAGGCCATCGAGCGGGCGGCCAAGGCCATTCAGGAGCGTTACCCCGACAGCAAGGTCTTGATCGCGGGTCACACCGACAACATGCGCTTATCGCCCACGTCGCCCTTCAAGTCGAACCAGGAGCTGTCCGTGGCCAGGGCCC
Organism: uncultured bacterium; assembly: GCA_964607325.1. GTDB lineage: Bacteria > Oederibacteriota > Muellerivitia > Muellerivitales > Muellerivitaceae > CAZSKE01. The sequence continues at coordinate 2,250 of CAZSKE010000027.1, forward strand.
AAGCGGTCAAGGACCACCTGGTGAAGCGCGCGTTCGACGAGACGCGGTTGAGCGTCACCGGGTACGGGGAAAACAAGCCGATCGCCCCGAACACGACGGCCGCCAATCTCGCCAAGAACCGGCGCGTGGAACTCATCGTGTACGGGGAAAAGACCTTGACGATCGAGGGTCTGCTCGAGGAGACGGCCATCCTCATGCGTGAGAACCAGTATTCCGGGGCCGTCCAACAACTGCAAAAGGCCGTGGAACTGGATCCGAACAACGCCAAGGCCTACAAGTTGCTTGGCAACTGCCGCTGGCACCTGGGGGACAAGACCGAAGCCATGGAGGCTTTCCGACGCGCCCTGTACTTGAATCCCGAGGACACGTCCCTGGCCCGTTGGGTCGAGGCCCAGGGCCCGGCTCCCGCCCCCGCGGCGGTCCCGGTTTCCCCCGTGACGGTCGTGCCGCCCCAGCCGCCTTCTTCCGCTCCGGCGCCTTGAAATAAAGGCGTCCGGGGTGGATGAAATGGGCCCCATCGTATCTATAGATCACATGGCCATGCGAACCCTTGCCCTGATCCCGATCCTTGGCGCCCTCCTCGCGATGGGCGTTTCCCCCGTTGGCGCGGCTTCCGGAATGACGCGAGCCAGCGTTTCCTCGAGTGGACAGCAGGGAAACGCCGACAGTTACCGGGCCGCCCTTTCCGGGGATGGCCGGTATGTGGCGTATGTTTCGGAGTCCTCCAACCTCGTCCCGGGCGATTTCAACCTGGTCAACGATGTCTTTTTGTACGACACCCAGACCAACACCACCGAGATGATCAGCCTTTCCACCGCGGGCACCCAGGGCAACGGCCACAGCGGCATGGATCCCTACACCATCGGATCCTATCCCGCCATTTCCTACGACGGGCGTTATGTGGCTTTCTTTTCCGAGGCCGACAACCTGGTGCCGGGCGACACCAACGGCGAGGCCGACATCTTCATGCGGGACCGCCTGTCCGGCACCACCACCCGTATCAGCCTGGCCACCAACGGCGCCCAGGGCAACGGTATGTGCTTGCATCCCTGGATGTCCTACGACGGCCGTTACGTGGTGTTCTCCTCGGACGCCGACAACCTCATCCCCAACGACACCAACAACGCCACCGACGTCTTTGTGCGCGATATGGTGACGGGCGTGACCGAGTGCGTGACGTACAACAACCTCGGGGTGTTGGCCGACAGTTACAGCCTGGAACCCACGATCTCGGGCGATGGGCGTTTCGTGACGTACCACTCGGACGCCCACAACCTGGTTCCGGGCGTCGTGGACGGGTGGTGGGACATCTATGTGTACGACCGTTACACGGACACGATCGAGTGCTTGACCCTGGACCCGGTGACGGGCCAGGAAGGCAACTGCTACAGCGCCACGCCCCGCATCTCCGCCGACGGCCGGTACGTGGCGTTCAACTCGGGAGCCACCAACCTGGGGCCGCCGGACCTGAACGGCTTTCTCTCCGATATTTACGTGTTCGACCGGCAGACGCACGTCATGAAGATGGCCGACGTGAACGCGTTCGGCATCCAGGCCAACAACGATTGCTTCTGGTCGGGCATCAGCGGCGACGGCCGCAAGGTTTCCTACTGCACCTTCTCGGACAACCTCACGCCCTTCGACACCAATCCCTATGTGGACATGTACCAAGTGGACATGATTACGCGCGTCACGCGGGTGGTCAGCGTCTCTCCGTCGGGTTTCGCCGGCAATTACCACGGGGATTGCCCCGTCATGGGCCCCGATGGAAACTGCGTGGCCTTCCATTCCCAGGCCACGGACATGGTGCCGAACGACTGGAACAACCGGAACGACGTTTTCTCGACCTGCGGCGTTGATTTCGACGGGCCCCAGCCGGTGCCCACCCTTCCGTCGGATTTCTGGGTTTCCCGTAACTCCTGGCGGCCCGATCACGACGTTCCCGTCGAGATCCGCATCCACTGCCGGACCCCGGGGAGGCTCAGCTTGAAGATCTACAACACCGCGGGGGAACTGGTGAAGGTGCTCTGGCAGGGAATTTTCACGAACCCGGATTTTTTCGAGACCATCACCTGGGACGGGAAGAACGAGAACAAGGAAAAAGTGGCCAGCGGGCTCTATGTCGTCCATTACGAGGATTCGACCACGACCAAAACCCGGTTGGTGGGCGTCCTTTATTGAGGACGGCGCGCCGGACGCCGATGGGGACCGCGAGGGGCGCGGTGAGCCGTGTCTCCCGGTGGTTTCCGTGGTGAAGGTATCTGGGAATGACGGTTTGCGGTTGTAAGTCTTATCGAGGTCGCGATTCCACCACGAGGCTTCTTTCCTTCGAGAAGGTCACCAGCCCGGCGGCCATGCCGGGAATGCGTTTCACGTACTTCCTCTCGGTGTAACTCACGGTGACCTTGGAACCCGGTGGGGCCTTACTGCGCGAAGCGGCCTCCCGCGCGGCCGTCATGACATGCGCCTCGACCACCGGGGTATCCCGCTGGAGCCTCCTCAGGATCACGTGGCTCCCGGGAAAGTCCCGCGCGTGGAACCACAGGTCCTCGCTTTGGGCCAGTTGAAATGTCACATAGTCGTTGGCGGCCGCCGAGGAGCCCGCCACCAACTCCCAGCTCTTGTCCAGCCGGCGCCGCGTGACATTGGGAGTGGGTGTCTTCGCTTCCCGCGGCGGGGGAGGCTTTTTTTCGACGGGCTTGGCCTTGAAAAGCTGGTCCCAGGCTTGACGGGCCTCGTCGGCGGTCGTGAGGGCCGGCAAGGCGTGTTGGACCCCCTTCAGCCTTTCGACACGCTCCTTCACCTCGCGTTCTCGCTCCGCCACGCGGGAAAGGCCCCGCTCCCCCTTCTGGGACTTCCGGAAGAACTTGCGCGCGTTGTCGAGCGGCGTCAGCCCCGGATCGAGCCTCACCCGGACGCTTCCGCCCGTTCCGCGCGCTAGGTCCTCCAGTTCCACTTCGGTTTGGTGAGGGGGGATCGCGTGCAGATGGGCCATGATCAGCTCGCCCCACCACTGGTACTGGTCGGCGCGCTCGGCCTCGGCGCGGTCGCCCTTGAGCTTTTCCAGAAGCCGTTTCTCGCGCTTCAGTGAGGTGCGGATCTCCTGTTCCAAACGGCGTCGGACCGACAGGAAGGCTTCGTGGGAATCCAACCGGCCCAGGAAGAAGGAAGCGGCCTCCAGGGGGTCGTCGAAAAGGCGTCCAGTCCCTTGGGGAAATAACCGCAGGACGGGCGGAGGGCCCGCCTCCACTTCCAAGGGCCCCCATCCCGATCCCAAACGGGACCGCAGGGCGTCCCAGGCTTTTCCCGGGCCCAAGGGATCGGCGGACAGGTGGGCGGAGAGTTCAATGTCCGATCCCCGGAAGGCGACGCGGATCCACCGGGCCCGGTCGGCGGGCGCCACTGCCGATGAGAGGGTTTCGAGGGCGGCGCCGTCGAGGTCCCAGAGGTTCGGCTTGTCCTTCGGATGGGGCGGCGGGGCGTAGGGCGCCTGGGGAAGCACGGGCCGCTCCACATCATTGAGGTAACGGACGGCGCTCAGGATGGAGTTGTCGGGCCCGACCAGGATCAGGTTCGGGTATTTGGACAACCCCTCGTACACCAAAAGGTATTCGCCGCCGGGGGTTCGAAACCTGAAACGCGCCAAGCGCTCGCCCGGCGATTGTTCGAGGGCCGACAACCGGGCGGCTTCCAGGTGTTTGCGGAGGGACATCACGAAGTTGGTGGGTTTGGGTTTCGCGGGTGGGCGCTTGGGCGCCAGGAAGAAGAGGGGATTCCCCAACCGGAGTGAAAAGCCCAGATGCCTGGTTTCTCCATCCGGGCCGTAGAGGGAGAGGATCAGAAGACCCTCCGAGGGCTGGCTGACGTGGGAGAGTTTGGAGGGGATGAGGCGCGGCCGCGCGGCTTGGACCAGAAGATGGGTCAGGAGGGCGGACAAATCGTCACCTCAAGCATGGGGTTTGGGCTTGGAATCGCGATGAAACCGGATCGAAAAGCGGGGTGAAAGGACTGCCGCCATTTCGAGGATGCCCGGCGCAAGGCCTATCCTACAGTTTCCGTAGCCGAGGGGGTACTTCGACATGGGCCGGCGGCGGGAGCTATGCGCATGACGCGGAAAACCGGTTGATCTCGGCGACTGGCCCGGGTGGCGACCGTGATGCGCCGGGAAAGACGCGTGGGCGCGTCCATGACTGGGCGCGGGCGCGGGTGGGGTCCCTCGAGGATGGCGCAAGGGGGTGACGATCCCCTTGAGACTGTTCCGGGCGTCTCGGGTACAATACTCTACCGATTGGGATCCCTGGAGGGTTCGGTGCCGGGAATGAGAATCAAGAAAGCGCGGCGCGGGGGGCAGAACGCGCAGACGCTGGCGCAACTCCAACGGCACTGCGAGCCCAACCGATACAAGGTGGGCCTCGCGCTCTGCGGCGGGGTGGCCTATGGGGTGTCCCAACTGGGCGTGCTCCGCGAGCTTGAAAAGGCGGGGATCCGGGTGGACTGCCTCGCGGGCACCAGCTCGGGATCCATCGTGGCGGCGGCCTACGCCTCCGGAATGTCCATCCCCGAGATGGAGGAATTCGGGCTTCGCACGACCTGGAAGGAATTGTTCAAGATCTCCCTCTCCAAGCGGGGCCTGGTTTCCTCCACCCCCATCCAGAATTACATCCGTCGCCATCTCAAGGTGGATTCTTTCGAACTTTTGAAGAAACCCCTGGCCGTGGTGGCCACCGATCTGTGCACCGAGGAGGAAGTGGTGTTCACCCGGGGCCCCCTCGATCTGGCCGTGCGCGCTTCCTGCGGCATCCCGGGCATCTACATTCCCGTGGAAACCGAGGGGCGTCAGTTGGTGGATGGCGGCATGGCGGAAAACGTGCCCGTGGCCGCCCTCAAGGCTTTGGGGGCCGATGTGGTGATCGCCGTCAACGTCTTCGGCGAAGCGGGGGTCATCCCGCCGGCCACCAACGTCCTGCAGATCTTCATGCGGACTTGGAACACGTTCGTGAGGGCCCAGACCGCCTGGAGGGAAAAGGCCGACGTGGTCATCGAGCCGGATTTGAAACGGTTCGACCTGTTCGATTTCTCGAAGGCGCCCGCGATCCTGGATGAGGGCGCGAAGGCGACCCGCGCCGCGATCCCGAGACTGCGCCGGATCCTTGAACGGCGGTTCTTCTTTCGCCCCGAGATCTACCGATAAATCGAGAAAGACTCCATTCCGGGTAATTCTCGATTCTCGTGAGTTTGTGGTTCCATACGAGTTCAATCGGAGGAGGTGATATGCGCTGGTTTGACCGCGTGACTTGGGCGGTGCTTTTCTTCATCTCGGGTTTCTCGGCGCTCATCTACGAGATCCTCTGGATCCGTGATTTCTCCTTCCTCCTCGGCAATTCCACTTACACGATTTCCGTGGTGCTGGCGGCCTACATGGCCGGATTGGCGATCGGCAGTTTCCTTTCGGCCCGTTGGGCGCCGGGTTGCCGCAATCCCCTTTGGGTTTACTCCCTGCTGGAGGGCGGCATCGGGGCTTGCGGGTTGGGCATCCATTACCTCTTCCAATCGGGGCTGAAAGATCTGGGGCCCATCGGCGCGGCGGATCCGGGCGACCCTTTATCCATGGCCGCGCGTTTCGCCGTCTCCTTCGCGCTTCTTCTCCCGCCCACCGCTCTCATGGGCGCCACGCTTCCGTATCTCTCCAGGCTTTTCCCGCCCAGCGGCGCGGGCGATGGCTCCTTCCTCGGGCTGATGTACGGCGTCAACACCTTGGGGGCGGCCTTGGGTTGTTTCGTGACGGGTTTCTTCTTTCTCCGCCTTTGGGGCATGCGAAAATCGACTTTTTTCGCGGTGGCGTTGAACCTGGGCGTGGCCTTGTGCGCCTTGCTGCTGGGGTTTTGGCGACGTTCGCGGGAATCGCGAAGCGATACGGCGAAGGGCGAAACGCCCGGCGGGGAATACCGGGCGGGGACCGGCAGGTTTCTCCTGGCGGCTTTCGCGGTTTCCGGCTTCACGTGCATGGCGTATGAACTGGTGTTCTTCCGCTGGCTCTCCTATCTCTTGGGCAACCGCGTGTACGCCTCGTCGGCCATGATCACCACCTTCTTGCTGGGCATCGCGTTGGGAAGCCTGGCGGTGGGATGGGTGGTGGACAAGTGGGGCGGCGAGTTGAGGCTTTTTTCTTTCTGCCAGATCCTGACGGGCGCCTCCGCGCTGGCCTTGGCCGTGTTTTTCCCTGATCTCACCGCGTATTTCCAGAGGCTCGAGGAACGCCTGGCCCCCCAGGATCCCTGGCGGTTCGTGGCGATCCGGTTCGGCGAGGCGTTCGCGCTCTTGTTCCTCCCGGCGTTCTCGTTCGGGGCGATTTTCCCCTCGGTGTTGAAATACCTGCATCGGGGAGCGGCCGCTTTGCCCGGCGTGGTGGGTCGGGCGTACGGGATCAACACCTTGGGTTGCATCGCCGGGTCGCTCCTCACCGGATTCTTCCTGATCCCGCGTTTGGGTTCCTACCACGCGCTGATCGCGGTGGCGGTCGTTTCCCTGTTCCTTGGGCACCGGTTTTGGGCGCCGCGTTGGGAGGAATCCACGATCGCCCGCAAGGTTTGCTCGGTGGCTTTTTCCCTGGCCCTGGTTATATTCGGCGGCGCCTGGGCCGTGTCGTCTTCCCGTTATCCTTGGCCCAAGGAAGGCCTTTCGCTGGTTTACAGCCGGGAGGACGCGGCCGCGATGGTGACCGTGCGCCAGGGCCCCCTCGGGTATTACCTGCACGCCGACGACACCGAGCTTTCCTTTCCCATCGGTCCCCGAACCCGAGCGGTGGCCGTGCAGAAACTCCAAGCGCATCTGCCGCTCTTACTGCACCCGGCGCCCAAACGCGTGCTGGTGGTGGGCCTGGGTTTCGGCGTCACGGCCGGCTCCTTCGCGTCGGATCCCGGCGTGGAAACCGTCGAATGCGTGGAGATCTTTCCGGCGGTCATCCCGTCCATGTCGATTTTCAAGGAATCGAACCGGGATATCCTCGCCCAGCCCAAGGTCCGGTTGATCGCCGGGGACGGGCGCTATTACCTGCGACACGCGCGGCAAGCCTACGATATCATCGCCTCCAATTTGACCGGGTCGGACCTGCCCGGAAGCGCGTCCTGCTATACGCGGGAGTATTTTCAGTCGGCCTGCGACCATCTGGCGCCGGGGGGACTTTTCCTGGTGCACGCTTATGGGCCGGACCGGCCCATCACGCTCAAGACACTGCTGTCCGTGTTTCCCCACGTCTCCGGATTCCGGGCTTACACCGGAACGCAATACCTGGTGGCGTCCCTTCAACCGCTTTCAATCGACCGAAAGAGAATCGAGCGGCGCGTCGCCTCGGACAAGGTTTTCAAGGCCGACGCGCGCCGAGCGGGCATCTGGGGATACCAGGATTTGGAGAGGCTGACGCTTTTCAACACGCGTGAAGCCGTTCGCGTGGCGAATTCGACCCCCGGTCCGCTCAACACCGACGACCTCCCCATCCTGGAATACCGCTTCAAGGGACGAAGCCCCAACGTCTTCTTGAGCAAGTTGTGAGATCGTCCCGTTTTTTCGCGGCTCGGGCGCTCCTTCGCGCGCGCCGAGGAACGCCACGGGGTGGGCCGGTCGGAGATTCGCGATGAAAAAAACCTTTCGCGTCGTGTCGCTCCTGGGGGTTTTCCTCTTCGCGGGGTGCGCCACGACGTCCCACCGGCGCGAACCGCCCACGCGGGAACCTCATCGCGTCACGCTCACCCTGGTGGGGGACGTCCTGCCTTTCCATTGGCCCATCGAAATGGTCTACAAGTCGGTGCGGCGATCGGGTGGCGAGAGGGCCGTTCAAGATTATCCCTTCGAAAAGGTCAAGCCCTTCCTGGAAGGGATCGTCTTCGGAAACCTGGAGGGACCCCTGACCGAGGAAGGCACGCGAACGTTCCCCGATAAGGACGAGCGATCCTATTTCCAGATACCCGTGAGCTACGCCGAGACGCTCAAGCGCGCCGGGTTCGACGTTCTTGGTCTCGCGAACAACCATATCCGGGACTGTGGGGACCCGGGGGTCTTGGAGACCATCCGCACCGTGCGTCGCGCGGGAATGCTTCCGGTCGGAGCCGGGAAGGACATGACGGAGGCGCGTCAGCCCGTTTATTTGCGCGAGAACGGGTTGACCGTTGCGTTCTTGTGCTATTCGCGGGTGAAACCCAAAAGCGTTTGGGCCACGAAGGATCAAGTCGGCGCGGCCTGGGGGGACGAAGGCGTCGTCGTGGAGGACATCCGGGCCGCGCGCGGGAAGGCCGACGTGGTGGTGGTGAGTTTTCACTGGGGCAGGGAATACTTTTCCGATTGGTCCGTTCGACGCGTGGAAAGCGAGAGGGTTCGTTTGGCGCGCGCGGCGGTGGACGCCGGAGCCGCCCTGGTGGTGGGACAGCATTCGCATACCGTGGAGCCGCTGGAAACCTATGGCCGGGGACTCATCGCTTATGGCTTGGGTAATTTCGTCTTCGGCGCTTCCACCCAGGAGGGGCATCCGGAAAGCGTGATTCTCCAGGTGGAGGTGGATTCCACGGGAGTGGTTTCCCACCGCGTGATCCCCGTGCTCATCTCGCCCAAGAACGCCCGATACCAGCCCGTTCCCTTGTCAGGTTCGAAGCGTAAACGCTTCCTCCAACGCCTGGAGGGCATCAACAAATCCCACGCCGCTTCCATCCTGAAACCCGAAAAAAAGCTTTCAAAATAAAGCTTTTTCGGGTCGTCTTGAGCCCGACCCCGAAAAACACTTTAAAAAGAGCCTTTTTCCCTTGATGAAAAAGGGGTCACGGGAGCATAATTTTATGACAAATCATCGTTCTATAGACCTTTTTGGGGCTTTTGATTCTTTCCTTAAGAATCAAAAGAAGGGTTTGGTGGCGGAATACCAAGAAGGCTTCATCTGAAAAACCGCCGGATTTGTGGTTTCTAGAGAATTTCAAGAGGCGGAGGTCCTTTGATGACGAAGGATGAATTGGTGGCCAAGGTCGCGGAGCAGTCGGGTTTGAAGAAAGCCGATGTGCAAAAAACATTGGATTCGATGATCGAAACGATCATTAAAACCATCAAGCTTGGCGAAAAGGTCAACATCACCAACCTGGGAATCTTCAAGGTCAAGGAAAAGAACGCCCGAATAGCCCGAAATCCCAAAACAGGCGAATCCATCCAGGTTCCGGCCAAGAAGGCTCCCAAGTTCGTGCCTTCGAAGAACCTGAAAGAAGCCGTCAACTGAATATTGTCGGGAAGAAGTTTTTCCTTTTCGCCGGATCACGAACGGCCTAATAAAGCTCATTCGGCTTCGGCTTTTCTCGACGTGGTTTTTTAAAAAGATAGGTATCCAAAGCTTCCCATCCGGTCTTGGGGGGCTTTTTTTATATCTCGACTTTTCGAGTTCTCGCCGTGTTCTTTCCACCTTGAAATAGCTTGGTTCGGGCGTTTTCTTGTTTTTCGTTTTGAGAGCCCTTGACGCTCGAATGGGGGCTCCCTATATTGCGTTGGCACTCGGGGGCCCCGAGTGCTAAACAGCCGTTCCCGGCGCTGATTGGGATACTCGTTGTGACGCCGGGTTCGAATCAACTGAGGAGGATTTCCGATGAAGGTGCGTCCCCTGCACGATCGCATCCTGGTGGAGCGAGTCGAAGAGGAAGAGAAGACCAAGAGCGGGATTTATATCCCGGATTCGGCCAAGGAAAAGCCCCAGAAGGGCAAGGTCATCGCCGTCGGTGACGGCAAGATCAACGATAAAGGCGACCGCGTCAAGCTGGACGTGAAGGCCGG
>CAZSKE010000028.1:0-12004 GCA_964607325.1 uncultured bacterium
AACTTCCTCCTTGGACTGTTTTCCAGCGACGTGGCCATCGACCTCGGGACCGCCACCACCCTTGTTTACGTCAAGGGCCGAGGCATCGTCTTGCAAGAACCCTCCCTCGTGGTGATCCACCGCGCCACCAATGAGATCATCGCCGTCGGCAGTGACGCGAAACTCATGTTGGGTCGAACCCCGGGTTCCATCACCGCCATCCGTCCCATGAAGGACGGCGTGATCGCGGATTTTGAAATCACCGAACGCATGCTTCGCCATTTCATCGCGAAAGTCCATAACCGCCGGTCGTTGGTCCGACCCCGGATCGTGGTCGCGATCCCCTCCGGTTGCACCGAGGTTGAAAAAAGGGCCGTGCGAGATTCCGCCGAGCAGGCGGGCGCCAGGGAAGTGCATTTGATCGAGGAGCCGATGGCGGCCGCGATCGGGGCGGGAATGCCGATCGGGGAACCCCAAGGCAACATGGTGGTGGACATCGGTGGCGGAACGACGGAAGTGGCCGTCATCTCCCTCGGCGACATCGTGTACGGAAGATCCATCCGTGTGGCGGGTGACGAGCTCGACGAGTCCATCGTCGGTTACGTCAAGCGGACCTATAACGTGCTGGTCGGCGAGCGAACGGCCGAGGACATCAAGATCCAGATCGGGAGCGCTTTCCCCTTGGAAGAGGAATTGCGTGTGAAGGTGAAAGGCCGCGACTTGGTGACGGGGTTGCCGAAAACCATCGAGTTGACCAGTGAGGAAATCCGGGGAGCCATCGAGGAACCTCTGGTGCAGATCATCGACACCATCAAGATGACCCTGGAAAAAACGCCGCCTGAATTGGCCGCCGATATCGTGGACCGCGGCATCATCCTGGCCGGCGGGACTTCCTTGCTCAAGGGGTTGGATGAGCGATTGAGGGATGAGACGGGCGTTCCTGTGAACTTGGCCGACGATCCTTCCACGTGCGTGGCGCTTGGGTCCGGCAAACTCCTGGACGAATCCATGGACTTTCTCCGTAAGATCTCGGTTTTGGAGAAAGAGTACGCCTGAGTCCGCTTCCCGCGGGTCCCCCTGAAGACAAATCCGCCCCGTGAGGTTCGAAATTTGTCCACCCCGTGGATTCATCCGTTTTTTTCGGCCTGGAAGCTATGTTGACCTTTATCGGGCGCCATTGGCGCCGAATCCTCATGGCGCTCCTTCTCGCCTTGTTGGCTTTCCTTCTCGCCCTGCGAGCCTACCGTCGTAACATCCCCGCGCGCGTGCGGGCCGAACGCGCCGTCCAAAGCATGGTGGTCCCCTTGGGACAATTGTCCCAGAAGCTTTGGGATTTCCCGGAAAACGCTCTTCGTTCCCTCGGCGAAATGAATAGGGCGCGCGCCGAGAACGAACGTTTGAGAACCGAGCGGGCGGACCTTCAGCGCCAGCTTTCCCGGCTGGCCTCCGTCGAGGTGGATAACGCCCGTCTTCGCGATCTGCTCAAGTTGAAACCCACGTCGATGAAATCGTCTCGTTTGGCGCAGGTCGTGTCCCACGATCCCTCGACCTGGCACGCCACCTTTCTCATCAATCTGGGGGCGGAGGACGCCTTGACGGTGGGATCCCCCGTCGTGACCAGCCAGGGCGTGGTGGGAAGGGTGACCCAGGTTTTTCCGAAACGCTCGCGGGTCCTTTTGGCCCTGGCGCCCTCCTCCAGCGTGGCGGTGGTGGACCTCCGAAGCAATGTCCGCGGCGTGGCGGCGGGCACGGGACACCATAAGTTGAAATTCCAATTCGTGGCCGCCGGCTCCGATGTGGAACCGGGAGACTTGGTGGTGTCCTCCGGAATGGGCGGTGTTTTTCCGCGCGGGATCCCCGTGGGAACCGTTATCCGTAAAAGCCTCGCCGCGAACGGCCTGATGCTGGACATCGATGTGTCACCCGCGGTGGACTTCGGCTCGGTGGAATACGTCTATGTGCTTCCTCCCGAGGAGTTGTGGCCATGAACCGCGCGTGGATCCAGAAGTCGGCCCTTTTGCTGGGGGCTTTATTGATACAAACGTCCCCGGGTGTTTCCGCCTGGGGCGTGGATATGCCCCTGGTGTTCACGGCTTTGGTGGGGGTGCGTTGCGGGCTTTTGGAGTCGTTGGTGTGGGGGATCTTGGCGGGTCTTTTCCAGGACACGCTATCCGCTTGCGGACCGGGACCGCACGCGGTGGCCAATGGCGCGGTGGCGTTCTTGGCGTTTATTTCCCAAAACACCGTGTTTCGAGAAAAAGTCCTGACCCAGGCGGGCCTGGTGGGAACATGCATGGCGCTTCATCAGGCCATGTTGTGGTTCCTTTTCCGATTTTTCGAGGAGGGCGTTACGAGTGGCGACGAGTGGGCCTTCGTGACCCGTTCCGTCCTTGTCACCACCGTGGCGGGGGCGATGGTGAGTTGGGTGATCATCCGTTACAGGCGGCTGAGCCATGATCCCGCGACCGCCTGAGACCCCCCCCACCACGTTCTCACGAGGCGTTTCGTCTCGTACGGGCGGTCGCTGAATGCCGATCCATCGCCTTCCGCAAAGCATCGCCTCGGTGGAAACCAAGATCGGTCGCTTGCGCTTTTTCATTTACCTGGCTTTCGCCATCATCGCCGGGCGCCTTTTTTACCTCCAAATACTCGACTACCCGAATTACCGGGATCTCTCCGACAACAACAGTCTCCGCTTGATCCCTGAAAGGGCGCCTCGGGGACTCATCGTGGATCGAAAAGGCGTGGTCCTCGCCTCCAATGTTCCCACGTATTCGCTCTTTCTCGTGCCCGCCGACATCCAATCCCACGGCCCGGCGCTTCAACGATTGAGTCGTCTCCTGGAGGAACCCCTCGTGGTTTTGGAGGAAATGGTCTCCTCACGAAAAAGTCGCCGCCATTTTGAGCCGATCCGTCTCCGGACGCATTTGACGGAGGACTTCGTGGCTCGAATCGAGGAAAACAAGGCGGAGCTTCCGGGTGTCTACATCCAGATGGAGCCGGAGCGCTTTTACCCGCAAGGCGCGCGCGCTTGCCACATCCTCGGGTACATCGGTGAGATCAACGAGGCGGAACTCAATCGGCTCCGCCCCGAGGGATACAATCCGGGCGACCTGATGGGGAAGCGGGGGGTGGAGAAGTATTACGATTCCCTGCTTCGCGGCGAGGCGGGCGGTTTCCAGGTCGAGGTGAATCCCTCCGGCGTTCAGCGGAGGATCGTGCGCTATCGCGCGCCGGTGTCCGGAAAAACGCTCAAACTGAGCGTTGATTTCGAGGTCCAAAAACTCGCGGAAGATCTCTTGGGGGCCAACGCCGGGGCGATCGTGGTGTGCAACCCGAAAAACGGGGAAGTCCTGGCCCTGGCGAGTCAACCCGGCTACGACCCCAATCTTTTCGTCGGGGGCATTTCGGTCAAGAACTGGAACAAGCTCCTCAAGGACGAGATGAAGCCCATGCAGAACCGATGCCTGCAAGGCCAGTATCCCCCGGGTTCCGTTTTCAAGATCGTGACCGCTCTCGCGGCTTTGAAGGACGGTGTGATCGACCCCGACCGCTTGTTCCTATGTCGCGGCATTTACTGGTATAAGACCTGGCCCTACCGTTGTTGGAAAACCTTCGGACACGGGTGGATGAATCTGCATAACGCCTTGGTGGGTTCTTGCGACATTTACTTCTATCAAGTCGGGCTGGAACTCACCGTGGACCGCTTGTACCGAGCCGCCCGATCGTTCGGCCTTGGAAGCCGTACCCACATCGACCTGGATTCGGAAATGGCGGGACTGGTGCCCAACGCGAAGTGGAAAGAGGCCACCCAACACATGCCGTGGTTTCCCGGGAACACCATCCAGATGTCGATCGGGCAGGGTTATGTTTTGACCACCCCGCTTCAAATGCTCAGCGTCACTTGCGGCATGGCGAACCGCGGGCGCGTCTATCAACCCCATCTTCTTTACCAGGTGCTGGATGAGACGACCGGTCAGCCCCGGCAGGCCTACCGTCCCAGCGTCATGCTCGAGACCGGTTTCGACCCTGCGCATTTGGACCGCGTTCGCTCTTCCTTGGAACAAGTGGTGGGCGCCCTTGGCGGCACGGGCAAAAAAGCCAGAGTGTCGGGTCTCAAAATCGCCGGAAAAACAGGGACCTCGGAGAATCCTCACGGGGAGAACCACGCTTGGTTCACCGCTTACGCCCCGACGGAGGATCCCCGTGTGGCGGTCATCATCTTGGTGGAAAACGGGGGCGAGGGGGGACAAGTCGCCGCTCCCATGGCCAAGCGCCTCATCGAAGCCGCCTTGGGGAGAGAGGTGACGCCTTGGGCCAGTCCCACGCCCATTCCGCCCGGATATGATGCGGAGGAGGAGTCCCCCTCCGAGTCCTCCGCGGGAGGGCGAAACCCATGAAATCCTTCTTCCATAGTTTGGACATCTTCCTCGCCCTGCAGGTTTCCTGCCTGGCCTTGATCGGCGTGATGACCGTTTTTTCAGCCACGCATCAGACCCCAGGGCTCCAGCACAATTGGGTTCGTCAACTCGCGTGGCTGGGGGTTTCCCTCCTGGTGATGTACGGCGTCTCGAAAGTGGATTACCACGTTTGGCTGGAATTGTCCTATTGGATCTACGGGTTCGCGCTTTTGGCCTTGTTGTTGGTGCTGGCCCTGGGGGAAGCCACCAAAGGGGCTCAGCGCTGGTTCAAATTCGGGTTGGTGTCCTTTCAGCCATCGGAACTGGCGAAGCTAGCGGTGCTCCTGACGCTTGCCCGGTATATCGGCAGTCGAAGCGTCGAGTTGTTCTTCCTCAAGCGTTTTTATCTCATGCTACTCCTGGTGGGTTTCCCCCTTTACCTGATCCTGAAACAGCCGGATTTGGGGTCCGCCATCCTGTTACTGCCGACCGCCTTGGTCTTGTTTTACGCGGGCGGCGTCCCTTTCCGGTGGCTCGCTTGGATGGGCATCCTGGGGGCGGCCTCCAGCCCGATTATTTGGCACTTCCTGCACGATTATCAGCGACGGCGCTTGGAGGTCTTCGTGAACCCGCAAGCGGACCCCTTGAAGGCGGGTTACAACATCATCCAGTCCATCATCGCGATCGGCTCGGGGGGCATGGTCGGCAAAGGATTCTTAAAAGGATCCCAGACACAGTTGTCCTTCATCCCGGAACACCATACGGATTTCATCTTTTCAGTGGTGGGGGAGGAATGGGGCTTTTTAGGATGCCTGACGGTCATCCTGCTTTACGTTTTCTTTTTCCGTCGAACATTCGAAATCGCCCGAAAAGCGCGCGACCGGGAAGGCGCTCTGCTGGCGTTGGGAATCACCGCCCTTTATTCCTGCCAAGCCGTGATCAACATCGGCATGTCCATCGGGTTGTTCCCGGTGGCGGGATTGACGTTGCCATTCATCAGCTATGGGGGCACCTCGCTGCTTTTCAGCTTCATCTCGATCGGGATCCTGTTGAACATCTCTTACGCCAATCGACGCCCGGTGCTTTTGGGCGGTCGCGGAGGATAGGATTCATCACCCCGTGAGGAATGCCGCGAGTGGCGCGCGGAGTGGATGGCGATTATCCTTCCCGCCTTGTTCACGCCTCGTTCCCCATGCTTAATCTCTCGTTAAGGAAACGTCTTGCTTTCGACGTGGATTCCATCCCAGGAGGACATTCCCCCGGCCCTCCGCCGCGTGCTTCTTTCGGTGGAGAAGCCCGCCCGTTACGTGGGCGGGGAATGGAACGCGGTCCACAAGGATTGGGATTCCACGGAAGGCCGTATGGCCCTCGTTTTCCCCGATGTCTACGAGATCGGGATGTCTTTCCTGGGTTTCCGCGTCCTTTATCACCTCTTGAACGCGGACAAGCGTTTCCTCGCGGAGCGGGCCTATTGCCCCTGGCCGGACATGGAAAAGGCCATGCGATCCCACTCGATTCCGGCCCACACACTGGAGAGCTTCACGCCGCTGAAATCCTTCGACGTCGTGGGGTTCACGCTTCAAACCGAAATGGCTTACACGAACATTCTTACGCTCCTGGATCTCGCCGGGATCCCCCTGAACGCGTCCGAGCGAGGGGAGGAGGATCCCCTGGTCGTGGGAGGGGGCCCTTGTTCCTTCAACCCGGAGCCCATCGCCCCGTTTTTCGACGCGGTGCTCCTGGGCGACGGCGAGCAGGCGGTCCTCGAGATGATGGAGTTGTTAACCCGCCTGAGGAAAGAAGGCGCGTCTCGCCACCAACGGTTGGAACGCCTGGCGGGCCTCCCGGGGTTTTATGTCCCTTCCTTTTACGACGTGTCGTACCACCCGGATGGCACGATCGCCTCCGTCCGTCCCAACCATCCGGCGGCGCCGCCACGCGTCTCCAAAAGGACCCTCGTCGATCTGGATCTCGCGCCTTGCCCCGTGAACCCCATCCTTCCCAATCTCGATATCGTGCACGACCGGATCCAGTTGGAGGTTTTTAGGGGTTGCGTCCGAGGCTGTCGTTTCTGCCAAGCGGGCATGACGTATCGCCCGGTTCGGGAACGCCGCGTGGACAAAATCCTGGAAGCCGCGCGCGCCTCCATGGCGAATACGGGGTATGAGGAGATTTCCCTCATCAGCCTTTCCACGGCCGACTATACGGGTCTGGATGCGCTGATCGATCGTATGGCGGTGGAATTCACCCCCAACAACGTGGCGATTTCCTCGGGATCCCTTCGGGTGGATTCGCAATTCGATCGGCTGTTTCAAGTCATCAACCGTGTCAAGAAAACGGGGTTCACCTTCGCCCCGGAGGCGGGCACGGACCGGTTGCGAAAGGTGATCAACAAGAACATCACCGAGGGGGATATTCTTTCGACGATGGAACGCGTGTTCTCCAACGGGTGGGATCTCGTGAAGCTGTATTTCATGTTCGGACTGCCCACGGAAACGGACGAGGACCTGAAGGGTTTGTTGGATCTGGTTCGTCGCGTGAAGTCCCTCGGACGCAAAGTCGGGGGTTCTCGCAAACAAGTCAACACGGGCGTGAGTTGTTTCGTGCCGAAACCCTTCACGCCGTTCCAATGGTGCGCCCAGGACCGTTGGGAGGAGATCGACAGGAAGAACGCCCTGCTTTGCCGCGGCCTCAACCTCCCGAGCCGAAGCCGCGTGGCTCCCACGGCCAAGGTCGAAGCGCTTTTGGCCCTGGGGGATCGTCGCGTGGCCACCGTGATCCGACGCGCCTGGAAAAAGGGCGCCCGATTCGACGGATGGACCGATCTCTTTCAACCGCCGCTTTGGGTTCAGGCCTGCGAGGAAACCGCCCTGGACTGGAAGTTCTACACCGACCGCCCCAAACCCAGAGGGGAGACCTTGCCGTGGGACCACTTATTCCAAGAAATGGACAAGGACTTCCTGTGGAACGAGTGGGAACTCGCCCAGCGCGGGGAGGAACACGGGGACTGTCGTTGGGAGGGTTGTCTTTCCTGCGGCGTGTGCTCGCCTGAGAGGGGAGTCGCGAACGACCTGAAAGAATCGGTCCCCCTCCCCGCGGCCCCGCCCAAAACCGTTCCCCGTTACCAAGAACAGGTCGCGCGCGTGCGTGTGCGGTTCGCCAAGGAGGGTCGCGCTCGCTACCTTTCGCATTTGACGGTCATCCGGGTGTTCCAGCGCGCGCTCCACCGTATTCAGGCGCCTCTCTCTTATTCGGGCGGGTTTTCCCGCAGGCCCCGCACCTCCTTTTCGCCGCCGCCCGCTCTGGGGGTGGAAAGCGTTTGCGAGGCCGCCGACCTCACTTTTTATGAGCCCGTGAGCCTGGAGAATCTGGCGCGGGATCTGGCCGGTGAAATGCCGAGCGGGTTCCGGGTTCTGTCGGTGAGCGCGTTGCCTTTGTCGGCGCCTTCCGCCACTCTGGCTTTCGGGGAGGCGACTTACCGGGTCGTCTTCGCCGAGAAGACGGGAAGCGCGGCGTTGCGGGAGGATGCCGCGCGGTTCCTGTCGCTTGAAAACCACGTGATGGAGCTGGAAACCGGAAAGGGTCGTCGGGTCAAGGATGTCCGGAAGTTCGTCCGCCATGTGGAAGTCCTCGACGAGGGCGGCGAGCCCTTCGTCGACCTGACGGTGGATATGACCAGTCCCCACTCGGTGAAACTCGACCGGCTTCTCCAAGCCGTTTTCCCCGCCCGTGATTGGGATCCCGGCCTTTACCGCGCTTGTCGGATTCGCCTCGTGGAATCGGGAAAAAACCCGACAGAGCCCCCGCCGATTCACGAAACCGCCTGAATGCGCGAACGTCTTTCTGCTATACTCCACGCCACCGGATGGTGAATGGAACCATGAAAGACCCAACGGATCGAACGTTAGACCCTCAAACCGGCTGGAAGGCTTTCGCGATTATATGGCTGGTCGTTTTCGCCGCCGTGTGGGCCCTTCGGCAGGGGCTGATTCCCCGAGCCGAGCTTCTTTGTTACCAGCGCACGGCCGTTTTGGACGAGGCCGTGAGAGCTTGGAACAAGGCCCATCCCGACCGGATCATGGACGATAAAAGCGAGATCGACGAGAAAGCCCTGCTCGAAAGCGGACTGCTCCGGCAAAACCTCGACTATGACCCGCAACTCCACTATTACTTCGTGCAACAGCAAGTCCACGGTCCTCGGGTCAAGTGCAACAAGCACGAGGACAGCCCTTGGATCCTCAAACTGACCGGTGTGACCTTGTTGGCCATCCTGGCCTTCGTGGGGTGGGCGTCCTTCCGTCGTTACGCGTTTTGGAAAGACTAGCAGGGCGCTGCAATCTGTTTTTGCACCCTGCTCGAATAGTAAAATCGGGCCAGCCGTCCCCCCCGGCAAGGTTTCATTATCAAGAAAACGAGAACGACGCGCCGGGTGGCTGGATGGCCCGGCTTAAAACACAAGGGGTTTCCCATGGCTGAACTTCTGATTGTCGGGTCGGTGGCTTACGACGGGTTGACCACTCCTTTCGGCTCGGTGGACCGCGCCTTGGGGGGGTCGGCCACCTATTCCTCGATAGCCTCGGCGTTGTTCGCGTCCACGGCCCTGGTGGGGGTGGTGGGGAAGGATTTCAAGAAAAGCGATCTGGCGTTGTTGAGAACCCGCGGTGTCGACCTTGAGGGTTTGGAGATCGCCGAAGGCAAGACTTTTTACTGGAAGGGCGTCTATCTGGAGGACATGAACATCCGCAAGACCTTGAAGACCGAGTTGAACGTCTTCGCGGGTTTCAGCCCCAAGATCCCCCCCTCGTACCGGGAAACCCCCTTCTTGTTCCTGGCCAACATTCATCCGGCTCTTCAGATGTCCGTTTTGAAACAAGTGCGCAAGCCGCGCTTCACCGCGATGGACACGATGAACCTCTGGATTCAGACCGCCCGTCCATCCCTGCTCAAAGTGCTGAAGTGTGTCGACCTTGTCGTGCTCAACGACGAGGAAATCCGCATGTTGACGGGGGAATACCACTTGACGCGCGGCGCGCGCGCCCTCCACAAAATGGGCCCCAAGTTCATCATCGTCAAGAAAGGCGAGCACGGGGCGATCCTGTTCGGCCCCGGGTGGACCTTTTTGTCGCCCGCGGTGCTTTTGGATGTCGTGGTGGATCCCACGGGCGCGGGGGACACGTTCGCGGGCGCCTTCATGGGAACCCTGGCGCGAGCGGGTCGGGTGACCACTGAAACGCTCAAGCGGGCGGTCATGGCGGGGAACCTGGTCGCGTCCTTCACCGTGCAGGACTTCGGCGTGAAACGCGTGGCGCGCCTGACAAGAGCCCAAGTGGCCGCGCGGGCCCGGGAATACGACAAGTTCGCGCGAATCCCGGCATTCCGCCTTTAGCGCGAGAGGCTGTTTTTAGCTCGTGCGTCGCCTCGGATTTGCCTTAAACTCCTCTCGTCACTCAGCCTTTTTTCGTAATGGACACAAGACGCCTTACGCGGGGGTACGCGATGCCGTTCCAGACAGAATCCAAGCTCATTAAAAGTTTCCCTCCCTACGTTTTCGCCCGCGTGAACTCCGAGATGTTGGCCGCTCGTCGTCGTGGAGTGGACGTCATTTATTTCGGCATGGGTAACCCGGACGGACCTACGCCCCAAGCCGTGCGCGACAAATTGATCGAGGTGATGTCCAACAAGAAAACCCACGGTTACTCCACCTCGAAGGGTATTCCGGGGCTCCACAAGGCCATCGCCAAGTGGTACGAGAGACGGTATTACGTGCCCATCGATCCCGCCACCGAATCCGTCGTTACCATCGGGTCCAAAGAGGGCCTCTCCCACTTGGGACTCGCGGTCCTCAACCGGGGCGATCAGGTGATGGTTCCCAACCCGACCTACCCCATCCACCATTACGGGGTCATCATCGCGGGAGGTCGTCTGGTCACCATCCCCCTGCTCACCGACCCGGACAAGTTTATCAAGGCGCTGGAGAGCACTTGGCGGAAAAGCCGGCCCAAACCCAAGATGCTCATCCTCAACTTCCCGCACAATCCCACGGCGGCCTGCGTCGAGGAGGGGTTTTTCGAGGGCGTGGTGGATTGGGCCAAACGCCGTCAAGTGTTGGTGGTGCACGACCTGGCCTACGCCGACATCGTCTTCGACGGATACAAAGCGCCCAGCTTCCTGGCGGTCAAGGGGGCCAAGGACGTCGGGGTCGAGTTCTTCAGCCTTTCCAAGTCCTACAACATGGCCGGGTGGCGTGTGGGATTCTGCGTGGGAAACGCCAAAGTGGTGGCCTCCCTGGCTCGCATCAAGAGCTACATGGATTACGGCATCTTCACCCCCATGCAGGTAGCCGCCATCACGGCGCTCAATGGGCCGGATGCGGAATTGACGGCGCGCGCGAAAATCTACGAGGAACGACGCGACCTGATGGTGGAGGGTCTCAATAAAATGGGATGGCCCGTGGAAAAACCCAGGGCCGGCATGTATCTTTGGGCGCCCCTCCCCCCGAAGTTCAAGAAATGGAGCGCCCTGGATTTTTCCATGACCCTCCTTAAAGAAACCGCCGTGGCGGTATCCCCCGGAACGGGTTTCGGAAGCGCCGGGGAAGGGTTCGTGCGTTTCGCGTTGGTGGAGAACAAGGACCGGAGCCGCCAAGCCCTCCGCAATATGCGCAAGCTTTTGAACGCCTAAGGGAACGGCCTTGACGACTGGGTTCGCTCGAAGCGCCCCCCCGAAAGCCTCGAACCCCTTTTGCCGAACACAAGAACGCCTTGGAGTTCTGGCGGCGCGATGCTTTGAGGTGATAACGACTTATCGAATCGCCAAGCCCTCCGGGGTTTTGGGATCGTCGGAACATTCGACTTGCGAGGTGTGAAATGGAAATGGCGTCGCGAATGAAACAAATCGCCCCCTCCATGACATTGGCCATCGACTCCAAGGCCAAGAAAATGAAGGCGGACGGCAAGGACGTGCTGAATTTCGGGGCCGGAGAGCCCGATTTCAACCCGCCGAAAAACGCTATCGAGGCGGCCTCCGCGGCCGTTTTGGACGGCAAGCACCACAAATACACCCCGGCCGCCGGGACCTTGGAGCTTCGGAAGGGAATCGCCGAATACCTCGCGCGCGAATACCAGGTGAACTTCGCCCCGGGTGAAATCGTGGTTTCCTGCGGCGCCAAGCATTCCTTATTCAACGTCTGCCAGGCCTTGGTGAACCCCGGGGACGAGGTGTTGGTGCCGAGCCCTTACTCGGTGAGTTACCCGGAAATGATCAAGATGGCGGGTGGCGTCCCGGTTTTCGTGGACTGCCCCGAGTCCACGGGCTTCCGTTTGACACCCGAGGCCCTGCAAGCCAAACTGACGTCCAAGACGCGCGCGCTCATCCTGAACTCGCCGTCGAACCCCACGGGCGCCGTGGTGGACCGCAAAACCCTGCTGGGGATCGCCGAGTTGGCGCTGAAAAACAAGCTTTGGGTGATCTCGGACGAGATCTACAGCAAGCTCGTTTACGGCGCGGAGCACGTTTGTTTCCCAAGTCTCTCGAAAGAGATCGCGGCCCAGACCATCCTGGTGAACGGCGCCTCCAAGGCTTACGCCATGACCGGATGGCGTATCGGTTACGCATGCGGTCCGGCA
>CAZSKE010000029.1:0-6052 GCA_964607325.1 uncultured bacterium
CTTGGTGCGGCGCGAGAGCACCTGGATGATCCGCCGGATCTCGTCGTCGCGGCCGATGACAGGATCCAGTTTTCCCCGGCGGGCCAAGTCCGTCAGGTCCCGTCCGTATTTCGCCAGCGCTTGGTATTTGGACTCGGGTTCCTGATCGGTGACGCGGGAACCTCCCCGCACCTCGGCCAGGGCCGACAAGATCCTCTCGCGGGACAGGTCGTGGGCCTTGACCAGCCGCGGAATGCCCCAATCCGCTCCCCATCCCTGGGAGGGCGGCGCCGCCGCGAGCGCCAACAACAGGTGCTCGGTGGAGACGTAGTCGTCCTTCATCCGTTCCGCTTCCTTGCGGGCAACCTCGAAAACCTGGGCCAAGCGCGGGGTGAGGGACAATTGCACGTCGCCCGAGACCTTCGACAAACGGGAAAGATCCTTGGCCAGTTCCTGGTCCAAGAGGGCCGGATCGGCCCCCACTTTTTGGAGAAGGGGAACCACCACGCCCTCCTCCTGGCGGAGCAAGGCGAGCAAAAGGTGTTCGGCCTCCACTTGGCCGACGCCGGCTTCGGACGCCAGGCGCTGGGCCTCCTGGAGGGCTTTTTGCGAATTAAGGGTCAGTGTTTCAAAATCCATCGTTTTTCTCCGCCTCGCTTTCCCCGTGAACATAGGGACGCGGAAGGCTTGTTTCAATCGGTAAACCCAGCCGTGGGCCGTAAACCGTCGGCCGCTGGTTCTCCACCCGATTCGAACCGCCAACGGCAAGCGCCATCGGCGCCCTTAAAACGCCGCCTCGATCTCCTCCAGGGAAACGCCCAGCAGTTGAACGGCCACGTGGCTCAAAGCGGCTCGTTCGCCCGCGAAATGCAGTGTCTCGTGGATATGATGGATCGTCCCTCCCGGTTCCGTTTCCACCACGGGAGCCACGGTTTCCAGCTCGTAGAACGGGCCGTAGGCGGGCGCCCCGGGCTCGGGGGGGCCGTCGTTGTAGGATTGGATCCCATCGCCCGAAAAGGGGTCGCTCTGCCGCTCCCAGAGGAAATTCGCGTACCGAGCCTCCGCTTCGGGTTTCGGGCAACGCGCGACGGTGAGGATCCCGCTCCCGGAATCCCAGGACCCCAGGATCCCCCGGGACCGTTTCGGGCCGACCCCGATTTTACTGCGGTACGCGCCATCACCTTTGAAGAAGACGGCGTTCGACCCCGCCCTCAACCGATCCGGCCCCAGCGCCCCGAAATAACAGGTAGCCGCGGTCCCCAGGTCCTTTTCCTCCCCCGGATGGATGGGGATCACGATCGTGGTGGTGGGGGTCGCGGGGAACATCCCGATCACCCAGGGCACCGGCACGCCGGTGGAACGGAGCCAGGCGTCCGATCCGGTGTGTGTCAAGGTGTTCACGGATCGGAAGCCCACGGAAACCAACCCGGACCGTTCACCGCCCAGCAGGCGCGCAAGCACATCCGAGTCGAGCAAGGACACTTCCCGGTTCAGCGCGGCCTCCAACAAGACGCCCGAGTGGTTGGGCATGGAGATGATCTTTCGAAAAATGGCGCGCCGATTCTCGCGCGAGACCGTCTCGAAGGGTTCGCGATCCACGACGGAGGGAACACGGGAATGCTTCAGGTCGAAAGGCGCGCCCGGAGGAAAGTGGTATCCGAACTGTCCAGCCTCCGGCCCGATCCAGATCCGGTCCTCGCCGCCGTAGGGGTTGAAATCGGGCCTCAGGGCTTGTTGAGCGACACAATCGCGGTTCACCCACCCGAGGCTGGCGCCATCGGATCCATTCAGGGAACTCGTCAGTACCCTCGCTTGAAGACGGGGCGCCAGAAGAACCCGCCGGGGGCCGTCCACGAGAAGGACGGTTTCGGTGTATTGGGAGCAGAAATCCGCGTCATCTTGAAAAGACGCCATGGGATCCTCGTTTACGGTGACGCTTAAAAAAAATCCTTCGCCCGCCCACCACCCATCCTGGAAGCTTCCACAAAACCACGCGATAAACGCCAAGAACCGCGAGGAGCGCGAAGAGACTCAACGGCTTTTGAAGCGCCGCGCCAGTACCGTGTATTATATCAACCGATCCTGGTTTTCCCCGGAGGCGTTCTTGTTATCCATCGTCCGTATCGGCCACCCCGCCCTCCGCGCCCCGGCCCGACCCCTTCCGATCGCTTGGATCCGGAGCGCCTCGGCTCGAATTCTGGTGAAAAAGATGCTGTCCATGATGCGTCGAGCGCACGGCGTCGGGTTGGCCGCTAACCAACTTGGCCTCCCCCACCGGCTTTTCGTCATGGAATGCCCGGACAAGCCCTCCACCGGACGGGGCGACCTCCGCCGGGAAGCCTGGTTCAACCCGCGCATCCTCAAGGGCGCGGGGCGCAAAATCCTCGACTGGGAAGGTTGCCTCAGCGTCCCAGGCTATCAGGGCCTGACCCCCCGGTTCGAGAAAGTGGTATTCGAGGCCGTGGGATCGGATGGGCGCAAGGTCCGGCGGGAAGTCACGGGATTCGAGGCCCGTATTCTCCAGCACGAAACCGACCACCTTGAAGGGTTGTTTTACATGGATCGAATGGCCGACCTGAGACAGTGGGGCCACGTGGACGAGATGAACCCGCGATCCGTCTCGGATCTCCGGGCAAGAAAAGCCACAGCGAGAAAGGGCAAGTCGCTCCGATGAAACTCTTCATTATGCGTCATGGCGAGGCTTCCCAGACCGGTCCCGATCTCACGCGATCCCTCACCCCGAGGGGTCGCCGGGACGTGGAACGAACCGCCAAATTCCTGAGGCGTTGCAAGGCGCCGATTTCCAACGTTTGGCACTCCTCCAAAACCCGCGCCTTCGAAACGGCTCAAATCCTCACCAAGGAGCTGGGGTCTCAAACCGCCACTGAGGCCCGAGCCGGGTTGGATCCGGGTGATTCCGTGGAGGATTTCGTCGAGGAACTCCGGCGGGACGCGCCCGACGGCCTGCTCGTCGTGGGGCATCTTCCATTCGTGGACAAACTGGTGGGCCACCTGACGGCCGAAGGCAAAGCCGCGCCGATCACGTTCAAAACCGGAACCCTCGCGGCCCTAGAGGGCGATTTCCACGGCGCGTTTTTCATCGCCTGGGTGTTGACTCCGGACATCCTGGCTGAATGAGCGCTCCGACACCCATACCCCAGTCGCCCGCTCCCGCCGGCCCCGAGGAAGTCCTTCACGCGGCGGGGTGGCGTCGGACCTTCTCCTCGCTTCGTAACCGCGATTACCGCTGGTTCTACGCGGGCCATGGCGTTTCACTCATCGGCACCTGGGCGCGCGCTTCCGCCCTTTCCTGGATGGCCTTCGAGATCACCAAGTCGGAGTTCATCACCGGCTTGGTGGCTTTCATGAACAGCGTCCCCATGTTGGTTTTCTCCCTCTACGCGGGATCGTTGGCCGACCGGCATTCCAAACTCGCCATTTTTCGTTTCACCAGTTGGGCCGCGATGCTCACCTCGGCCGTTTTCGCGGCGCTCCTTTTCACCGGCCATCGGGACGCCGGGACCCTGCTCGTTTTCAGCCTGTGTTGGGGCGTGGCGATGGCTTTTGAGATGCCCGCGCGCCAGTCCTTCGTCGTGGAAATGGTCGGTAAAAAAGACCTGGCGAACGCCATCGCCCTGAACAGCGCCCTGGTGAACGCCAGCCGCGTGGTGGGCCCGGCGCTGGGCGGCTTCCTGTATTCCTTCGCGGGCCCGGCTTGGTGCTTTTTCCTGGACTCCGTCAGCTACCTGGGCGTGCTCTTCGGCATCGGCAAGATCAAGACCCGCCCCCATCCGCCGCCCCTCTCCACGGCGAGCACCTGGACGCATCTCCAATCCAGTTTCCGGTTCATCGGCCGATCCCCCGACATCGCCCGCGTTCTCGGCATGCTCCTGGTCATGAGCCTGGGTGGCTGGGCGTACCAGTCCCAGTTGCCGCCTTTCGTGGCGGTGACCTTGCGGCAGAGCGCCTATGGCTATGGTTGGTTGCTGGCCATGGCGGCCCTGGGAGCCTTCGTGGCGGCCCTCTGGGTGGCTTACTTGAACGACAAGCTCAAAACCCAGCGCCCCGCTTACGTGGGCATCCTCATCTATTCGGCCAGCATCATTCTTTGCGGTTTCCAAATCGATCCCGTGGCGGCCGCGTTCTTCCTTTTCTTCACCGGTTTCGGCCTGATCCTTTTCTTCGCCACCAGCAACAGCTATTTGCAGACCCACATCCCCGATCATCTTCGGGGGCGCCTCATGGGAGTCTGGGCCCTGGTTTTCGGCGGCGGGATGCCGCTCGGGAACCTTTGGATGGGCGCGGTGGCGGAGAAAATCGGCTCGGCCCGAACCCTTCAATTGGGCGGACTGATCTGCCTCGTCGCGGGTTCGGCGATATACTTCACGGGACGAAAACAACACGCGTCGCCCCCGAACCCCAAACGTCCCTGACATCTCGTTTCAGGACGACGGCGCTGGCGGCGCTCGATTCTCGGGAGGCATGATGGCGATCGACGAAACAAACCTGGGCTGGATCGACCTGGAGATGACGGGCCTCGACCCCGAAAAATGCGTGATCCTGGAGATCGCCACCCTTGTGACCGACAAAGACCTGAACATCCTGGCCGAAGGTCCCGTTTTCGCCGTTCACCAGCCCGATTCCACCCTCGAGGCCATGGACGATTGGTGCAAAAGGAACCACGGGGCGTCCGGCTTGGTCAAGCGTGTCCGGGAATCCACCCTCGACGCGCGGGAAGCCGAAAGTGGAACCCTCGCGTTCCTTTCCGCGCACCTGAAGCCGGGCGCCAGTCCCCTCTGCGGCAACTCGGTGCACATGGACCGGTTATTCATCGCCAAATACATGCGGCGCCTGGCGGATTTCTTCCACTACCGGAACGTGGATGTTTCCACGGTCAAGGAACTGGTCAAGCGTTGGTACGGGCCGGAAGCCATCCCCAAGAAAAAGGAAAAGCACCAGGCCCTGGACGATATCCGCGAATCGGTGGAGGAACTGCGTTTCTACCGTCAAACGCGCTTCAAAACCTGACCGGGCGGTGAAAACATACATGAAAAGAGGAAAACGATGAGCGCTTCGGACACGCGTCGCTGGTTGGATCCCGTTCTGGCCTGCTTATTCCTGCTTTTGGGCGGGACGGGGCTCTTCTTATTGCTCGGATCACACGAGAGGTGGATCCGCGAACTGCACGAGGGGATCGGCGCCTTGTTCCTATGTGCGGCCGCCACTCATATCTTCCTGAACCGGAAGACACTGGGAGGCTATTTCAAACCGCGACCGTAGCCCACTCCCGGCCCGCCGTCATCCGGAGGCCCGTCCGGCTCATACATCGCGAGGACGTTTCCGGGGCGGCGGTTCGATCCCTCATGTGTTCCGGGCGGAGGCTAGCCAGCGATCCAACACCGCGGCGTTGCCCAGGCTGTCCTCCCCCGTCATCGCGGGCGACTCCACCCGGCCCTTCGCCACAGCGTCGGCAAACGCGTCCGCCTCGTACGCGTAGAGGCTTTTGTCCGACTTCACGACGATTTCCCTCGCCCCGACCTCCCCCTTGCGCTCCACCCGGATCCTGGATTCCCCCGGTTCCAGGGAGCAATGCCAAGGCGACGGCACGGTGAGAAACCCCTCGGAGCCGTCGAGGCGCAGAAAACCCGGCTCCCGGTCCACGCGCGTGGCGCAGGAGACTTCCGCCAGGATGTCGCCCGGGAACTTCAGGACGGCGGAAGCCCATTCGTCCACCCCGCTTATCTCCCCGAAGTGGGCCGAACCCCTCACCTCCACGGGCTCCGCGAAAGGAACCCCCACCGCCGCTCCCGCCAACAATCGGCTGATGGACACCGGATAACACCCGAGATCCAGGACGCCGCCTCCTCCCAACGCCTTCTTGAAAAGGCGGTGCTCCGGCCCCAGGTCCCGGTCGAAACAAAAGGAGGCCCGGATCATCCTCAATTCCCCGACCGCCTTTTCCCGGACCAGTTCCACCAATCGGGCCGTCTGGGGGTGGGTCCGGTACATGAAACCTTCCATCAGGATCCGCCCCGACGTTTGGGCGGCCTGAAGGGCGGTCTCGGCTTCCCGG
>CAZSKE010000029.1:6062-9663 GCA_964607325.1 uncultured bacterium
AGAACGTGTTTGCCGGCCTCCAGGGCCGCCTGGGTCCACCTCAGATGGAAAGGATGCGGAGTGGCCACATAAACCGCCTCGACGGACGGGTCCCTCAAGAGCTCCTCGTAGGAGCCGTATGGCCTTGGGATTCCGAGTTCCGAGGCGAAGGCGCGAGCTCGCTCAATCCCACGGCTCCCGACCGCTTGAAGCGCGCCCGTCCGGGATTGAAGAACCGCCTTCGCGAATGTCCGCGCGATCATTCCGGTGGATAGGATTCCCCAACGCATGCCATTCCCCCCTGATTCCGAAAGGTGGCGGCCAGCTTACAAAAACGAGCGGCATAATGGGCTATTCGTTGGAAAACGTGGCCGTTAACCGACATCCCCAAAACAGAACCGTTCATCCCGTTTAATCTTAATCCTCGGTCGAAATCCGCTTCCCGTTTTCCCTCTTGTTAACCTCCAACGAACAGCAAAAAGGAGTCCACTAAAATCGTTTTTCGCCTCTAAAAACGATCACTATCGGTTAAGCGTATACCTGTTTTTTTGGACCGAAATTTCATTTTTCTGTACAAAAGCTTTTTGTATTTCACGACAATACGTCCGTACTCTTTTCAACGCTTTCAATCCTATTATTTGGTAGAAAGCACGGTTTCATGCCCGCTTCCACGAAAAAACCGGTTTCCTCCAAACCACATTCCAAGCCTCTGATCGCGACCTCTTCGTCCGCGGATTCCGTGAAGGTTTTGAACCAAGGTCTTCGTTCCCTCTATGAGGCCACGGAAGAACTCCAGTTCTCCAAACCGCTCGACACCTTGTTGAAAGCCATTCTCAAGGGGTTGAAGAGCGGCACGAATATCCAGCGCGCCGCGATTTTCGTGTATGACGAGCAAAACGGCATTCTCAACGGAACCACCGGAATCGGGATCACCGAATCCAAACTCTCCGCGATCCACATTCCCCTCCAAACCGAGGACCAGGATCAACTGCTTCAATTGAAGCTTGCCTGCCCGTTGCAGACTCCGGACACCAGCGCCCACAAACGCATCTGCGACAGCCTGCGGGGAGCGTCGGGTTGGGCCGGGGTTGAGTTGATTCCCCTGGAAATCCGCGACAATTTAGTGGGCATGCTGGCCTTCGATCCGAACGTCCAACCGACGCCCCTTTCGGAAATCGTGGTGCTGTTCGCCCGTCAGGCGGCTTACATCATCGATAACGCGCGGTTGTTCACCCAGGTCGAATCCATGGCCCTCCGCGACCCCCTGACCGGGTTGTATAACCGTCGGTACCTGACTCAAATCCTCGACTACGAGCTCAACCGCGCCCGCCGTTACCGCCAACCCCTTTGCGTGGTGTTTTTGGACCTGGATCACTTCAAGGCGGTCAACGATACCTGCGGTCACGCCACGGGAGACCGCCTCCTCAAGCAGATCGCCACGCGTCTGGGTTCCCTCTTCCGCACCACCGACGTGGTGGGGCGTTACGCGGGCGACGAGTTTCTGGCCGTCTTGCCCAACACGCCACGCGTGGGCGCCCATGTCCTAGCCGACCGCCTGCTTCACGCCCTGCGGGATTACGAGATGATGGTTCGCGGGCGTTCCGTCAAGGTTTCCGTTTCGATCGGTTTGGATTGCTATGAAGGCGAGGAAGGCGTGGGTTCGGCCACCTTGATCGACCGCGCTGACAAGGCCATGTACGAGGCCAAATCCGAGGGTCGTAGCCGCGTTTGTTCCTATAAAAGCGAGCAGGCCGTTCCCGTATTAGCTTAATTCCGCCGCAAAACCCCTGATACGACACTCTCGATATTTTTGAATCCCAAACGAAACCACCATTCACGCGAAAGGCTCTTGGGCGCTAATCGTCCATGCCCCGACGGGCCAGGGCGCGGCCTTTTTCGCCCACGAAGGCCAGGATGGTTTCCTTGGCGCGCCCTTCCATTTTCAGGAATTTCACCCGGATCTTGTAGCGTTCCGCTGGCGATTGGGGGACCCGGCCGCATTGCACCACCTCCCCATAAACCGAGAGGGAGGCCGTGGCGTTCGGCAGATGGATCTCCATCCATAAACGGTTCTTGGCCGAAACAGGGCGTCGCGCGTTGAAGGCCAACCCCGATCCGCTAAGGCTCAGGATGAGCGAGTGGTCGCTTCCCTCCCCTCCCTCCACCTCGTACGAAAGCGGCATGAGGGCCGCCACCCGTGGCGCGTCACGCCGCTTGAATTCCTGCAACTCTTGCTCGTCGGGCCAGGGAACCGTCAGGAGGGGAACCGGCCTCCGCGTAACCGAGGAGACGGGCGCCGAGAAAACGAAGAAGGATTTCCCGTGGGCGAACCCGATTTCCACGCGCGAACCCGAAAGGTAAGGCCCCAAGCGACCCTGGCGCGAGGGCCAAGCCACCTGCATCCGCGCGCTCAACAAGCCCTCCACGCGGCTCTTTTCCCACTCCTCCACGCCGGACAAACGCACCTGCACGGTCTTGTTTTCTCGAAGGGAGCTCAAGGGGGAGGGCTCGGCCATGAAAAAACTCCTTGGATCGAACGTTGAACCACAGCAAAGACTATCCACCAATGGCGAACAGGCGCTTTTGGGCCGGGGAGGGGGCGTCCTCCAGCACCTTGATGGTCTGGAGCCTTCCATCCGCTTGGCCGTTGACGCGACACCCCGAATCCAACACCTTGAGCAGGTACTCGTAGATCTCCTGCGTGACGATCTCCCCGGGGCAGAGGACGGGGATCCCGGGAGGGTAGGGGCACACGATCTCGGCGCAAATCTTTCCGACGACGCGTTTGAAGGGGATCTTCCGCGTCAAACGGTAGAGGGCTTCGCGCGGGTTGAGGGCTTTTTGCGGGACGAAGGAGGGGAAATTGACAAACCGGCGTCTCTTCTGGTTCAGGAAAAGGTCCTTGTAGTCCACCACGATCTTTTGCAGGGCTTTGGTGAGTTTCTTCATGTCCTTGGGCGAATTGCCCACCGACACGAACAACAAAACGTTCCTGAAATCCGCCAGTTCCACCTGGATGCCGTATTCCGAGTTGAGGATCTTGGCCAGGTCATAGCCCGCGTAGTTGATGCCGCGTGTCGAGATCACCAGCTTGGTGACGTCCAGGTCCAACCCGGGGAAACGCTCTCGCACCTGCGGACGGGTGAGACACGACAATCCAGGGGTCTTGTTGATTTTCGCGCGAGCGTCCTCGACCATCCGGAGGGTGTTTTCCAGGAGTTTCTCGCCCTCCAAGGCCATCTGGCGACGGGCCATGTCGATCGAGGCCAGGATGACATAGGAGGGGCTGGTGGTCATCAACATCTGCAAGGTGGTCTTGAGCCTCATGATGTCCACCCGAACACCCTTGACGTGGAGGATGGATCCTTGGCTCAGGGCCGGCAGGTGCTTGTGGGTGGACTGAACGCATAGGTCGGCCCCGCAATCCACGGCGCCCTTCGGGAAACTGGGGTGGAAATGCAGATGAGGCCCGTGCGCCTCGTCCACCATGAACACCTTGTCGTGCCGATGCACCACCTCGGCGATCGCCTCCAAATCGGCGGTCAACCCGAAATAGGTAGGACTCGTCACCAATACGGCCTTCGCGTCGGGGTTTTCCCTCAGCGCCTGATCCACCTGTTCG
>CAZSKE010000029.1:9673-11925 GCA_964607325.1 uncultured bacterium
AAAGGTTGAGGATGAGGTCCAGATCCTCGTCGATCTTGGGCATCATGTAGATCGGCTCGACGCCCGACAGGATGATGCCGGAAATGACGGATTTGTGCGCGTTGCGAGGCACCAGGATCTTGTCCCCGGGGTCGCACACCGACAGGATCATGGCTTGGTTGCCGCCCGTCGTGCCGTTGACCAGGAAGAACGAGTAATCGGCCCCATAAGCCCGGGCCGCGAGCACCTGGGCCTCTTTGATCACCGAACTCGGCTCGTGGAGGGAATCCACCTCGGTCATGACCGATAAGTCGAGCCGAAAAACCTGCTCACCCACCAGTTGACGAAACGCCTTGGGGATGCCCTGTCCATGCTTGTGGCCGGGCGTGTGGAAGGAAACCTTGTTTTTCCTGGCGTAGTCCACGACCGCGTCGTAGAGGGGGGCGCGTTGCTGGTCGATATCGATTGGCAATTCTCAACCTCTGAAAGCGCGATCCGCCGCGCCTAACGGGCGTTTTTCTCGTCGCCGATCATCTTGTACGTGAGGGGGTGGTCGTCCCGGATGATGTCGGAACACTCCTCAAAAGCCGTGCGGATGTACTTGGGGAGGTAGAAAAGACCTTCGTGCGCCTCCCCGTCGTAATTCCTCAGACCGGTCACCTGGCGCTTCACGAGCATGCGGTCCACGTCGGCGCGCTTGAGATTCCGGGGGTCGATTTTCTTGGACGCCATGGTGAAGCTCCAGGGAATGTCGAAGGAAGGAATGTTGGCGGTCCAGGAGAACACGAGGGGAAACACCCGTTTCAAGGTCCGATGGATGGCCGCCAGGCAACGAAGTTCCTTGACCGCCGACGATCCCGATTGCAAGGCGATGATCCCGTCGTCGCTCAGACGGCTTTGAACCATCCGGTAGAACTCCTCGGTGTACAAAAGGTAAGCCGGGCCTTCCTCGACGGGCTCGGGGATATCGATGATGATCACATCGAAGCTTTCCTTGGAATTCTCCAGGAACTTCCGGCCATCCTCGAAAAGCAACGTGGTGCGTTTATCCTTGAAGGAGCCCCGGTGCCATTCGGGCATGTACCGGTCGCAAAGCTCGACAACGCGCTGGTCGATGTCGATCATCCAGGCGCGCTCGACCGTCTTGTGCCGCAACACCTCATAGAGGGTGGCGCCCTCTCCCCCACCGATGATGAGCACTTTCCGGGGGTTCGCGCAGGTCACCATGGCCGGGTGGACCAGGTTTTCGTGGTAGATGAACTCGTCGATCTCGGCCGACTGGGTGTATCCGTCGAGTATCAGGACTTTTCCATAATGAGAGGAACGAAGAACCTCGACCTTTTGAAAAGGAGTCTTCTCCGAAGCGAGTATCTCTGTGATCCCACGCATGTGGGCTTCATCCGGAGCGTAAAACTCGAGATGCCAGTATGGATGGACGCCTTCCATGAAATGCCCCTTTTCAAACGATAAGCCGTATTTGGAAACAGTTCTCCCGACGGATTGATTGTGTGTCAGAGGATCAACACACTACCCGTTGAGGTGTGGCGACGTAAAAAAAGCGGTCCGGTTTGCTACGTCGTTTACCGGATGCCCGCTAACTCCGTCGCAAGAGGTTTGTGGGTGAGGCGCCCTTCTGGAAGATTCAACGTTCCGCGTTTCATCTCGATCGCGGTTGAATGCCCAGATTTCAATCCCTCGGAGATGAGCTTCTGAGCGACCCAAGGGTCGATCTCCGTGCCACAAGTGAAAACGTCCACCGCGGCGTACCCGAACTCCGGCCAGGTGTGAACAGCTAGGTGGGACTCGGAGATCACCACCACGCCACTGACACCATGGGGGTTGAAACTGTGAAAGACCTGTTCCACGACTGTGGCTTTGGCCTTCCGGGCGGCTTCCACGAAGAGCCGAGTGATGGCTCTTTCATCGTCAAGTATCTTTCGATCGCAATTGTAAAACTCGATCAAAAGATGCGTGCCCAATGCGTTCAATTATTCTTTCACCCTCTTTCACGTTCAAAATGGACGACCGACAAAAAAATTTTATGTTTCTTTCATCTGAGTGTCAAACAAAAAATGGTTTCGACGCGCCCCGAGCGCTTCGACTCCCTTCGGTCGCGAGAGAACGCGGGAAGCGTTTGCTCCTTCTCGAGAAGCATTCGCCTCGGGTTTCGGATATCATGGAACCCATCCTCGAGATTGGACAAACCCCAGTGCTCCATCCAGCCATCACGCGCCGTTTCATTCGCTTGTGCCTCTTGAGCGGCCTTTTCCTCG
>CAZSKE010000030.1:0-11802 GCA_964607325.1 uncultured bacterium
GAAAAAGACAATGTGTCATGGCGGCGTCCAGAAGGGAGGCGATAACACCCCCGTGAAGAATACCGTTGTATCCCTGTAATTCCTGGCTTCCTCTGAATTCAGCGCAAACGCGGGATCCGGGTTGAATTTTGAAACGGAGCTTCAAGGAGCGCGGATTGTGTTCACCGCAAAAAAGACAGTGCGAGTGGCCACAAGAATCCGATGATTCCCCGTTGAAATCCGGGATTTTAAATCGGTCTTCCGTCGTTTTGGAAAAACCTTTCAATGATCGCACGCGTTTGTGCCGCCGAGGAGCCGACCTTCGATAAAAAGCTGAACCAACTCGCGGGGATTACCTTCGGGAACGCCTAGGACGACTTCGACGCCGCGTTCCCGGAGCATTTCGATAGCGCGTTCGCCCATCCCTCCGGCCAGGATATGGGTGGCCTGTTGTTGCGCCAACCAGCGCGGAAGGACGCCCGGTTCGTGAGGCGGGGGTGTCAGGCTCTTTTCCCCGAGAATGGATTTGGCGGCGGGATCCACGTCGAAAAGAAGAAAGGTTTCACAATGCCCGAAATGCGAGCATAAAAGCCCCTGGGTGACCGGCACGGCGATTTTCATGTTTTCCTCCGTTTATTAAACGAATCACGTTCTCTTCAACACACGGCGAACTCGGCCGAACTATTCTCCATCTTGACCAGGCAATTCCATAGGGATTTCACATCGAGGGCACCGGCGCTTCCCGGGTCGTAACGAATGATGTCCATGCCCTGTCGTAGCGCCGCGCGAAAAGTCTGGTCAAAACGGATGCGCCCCGCGATTTGCGCGCCGGACTCTTCTGCCGCTTTCTCAAGATTCGCGGTCCCTTCGGGATCCAAGTCCCATTTGTTGACGCAAAGCGCCGTGGGGATTCCGAAAGAAGCGGCCAAATCCAGGATGCGTTCGGCGTCATGAACGCCGGATAAACCCGGCTCGGCGACCAATAAAAGGGCGCCGGCCCCGGAGAGAGTCGCGTGAACGGGACATCCGGTGCCCGGCGGGCCGTCCACCCAAATGCGCTCATAATTAGATTTCAGGCATATTTTTTTGCCCCAATCCCGAACAAAGGCGGCGAGTTTCCCGGAATGGCCGGCCCCGGAGAGCAATTCGGCGTGAACGATTGGGCCCAGGTCGGTCATCGAGATGAACCATTCACCGGCAAGGCGCGGGGACAATTTAACGGCTTGATTCAAGCAAACCTCAACGCAGCCCCCACAACCCGAGCAGGCGGTCGGATCGATCCGAAAAGCGCCTTGGCCGGGTTTGGCTTTCACGAAAGCTTCACTTCGGCAAACGGTGGTGCAAAGACCACAAGAAGCGCATCGATCTATCAGGATGGAAGCCGTTTCGCCCGAATAAAAATCCTCACGATGCTTAGGTGCAGGATCAAAGAGAAGGGCAAGGTTGGAAGCGTCGACATCGGCGTCGACCAAGACCGAAGGACCGGAAAGCCTCGCGAGAGAAGCCGTCACGCTGGTTTTCCCTGTGCCGCCCTTTCCGCTGAGAACCACCCATTCCTTCATGGGAGAACCCCGATTGCGGGGATGACGGTGATCCCCGAAGGAACAAGCGGGAAGTCGACACCCGAGCATTTTGCGTCAAAAAAGAAAAGGGTCATCACGTCGTTCCTTTAAATACAAACCGAGGCTTGTACGTCAGGGCGCCGAGATACCAGGATCCAAAAGGGGCGCGCAAAATGGGCGACGGGAGGGCGGATCGCGCGAAAAGGGAAAGGAGTTCGTCGGAGGTATAGGCGGCGCGAATCGATTCCATGAACCGGTTCCAAAGGGGGAGGACATAAAGCCAGGAAACCCTTTTGAAATCAGCGAGAAAAAGCCAGCCGCCGGGTCGGATGGAACGGAACAGGTTTTCAAGAGACGATTCCGGATGCCGGAAGTGGTGGAGGGCGAAAGCGCAGACGACTCCGTCGAAGGTGTTTTCCGGAAGGGACCAGGGTTTTTCGAGGTCGGTCAGGAGGTATCGACAACGGTCCGAAACACCTTTACTCGAGAATTGAGTTAAAGCCGTTTCCTTCCAAGCGGGGGAAAGATCTACCGCGGTCACGGTTATCGACGGAAAACGCGAAGCGATTTCCGCGGCCAGTCGTCCGTCCCCGGCCGCGGCGTCCAGAAGCTCTCCGGTGGGTTTCAAGCCGATAAGCTCTTTCAAGGTGAAACGAAGCCGGTGTGGAAGAGGATACGCTTCGAGGCCCCGGGGTTTTCCGAGGATTCGTTCAGGACCGTGGGGAATTCGTCGAAGGAAGGGCCTGCGGAATAAGGCGGGGCGAGTATTCATGGCAGGGGAACCGCCCGTTTCGTGGAGTGTCCGTGATGGATCCCGATGGCGGCCCGGATGTTTTTGAGCAAGTTTGCGAAAAGGGGTTTGGTTTCGGGCAGGGCCTCTACCAGCGGCAATCCCTTGAGCCCGGCTTCTGAAAAACGGCGATCATCCGGGAGAACACCCAGCCAGGAGAGGTTTTCGGAATCGGCGAAAGAGCGGATTGCCTTGTCTAGGCCCTCCGAATGGTTGACCACCACTCCGGCAGGGACGGACATGATTTTTGCCGCGCGGGAGATGACTCCCAGGTCGTGAAGGCCGAACCGGGTTGGCTCCACGACCAGAACCGCAAAGACACATCCACGCAGGGTCTCCACCGCGGGACAAGCCGAGCCGGGAGGCCCATCCAGGAACGTGAGGCGGCCCGCTGGAGCGGTTTTCTTGAGAGCGCGGATGATCAAGGGGCCTTGGGTGCAACCCAACCGGAGCACGCCCCTTGAAAAAAAGATCCCTTTCCGAACCCCAGGCTCGATCCAGCCCACTTCCTGCGGTATTTCCCGGATGGCGTTATTGGGGCAGGCTCGGACGCAAACGCCACAACTTTCGCAGAGTTCTGGCACGAAAAGCGGGCCGTCAGGCGTCATCACGAGGGAATTGAAACGGCAGACCGCCGCGCAACGCCCGCAAGAATTACACTTTTCCGCGACAACCTGCGGAAGAAGGCGGAGGACCGGCTTTCGAGGTCGCCATTTTGGTTTGATGTAGAAATGTGAATTCGGCTCCTCCACATCGCAGTCCAGCAGTCCCACCGGTTCGTCGGAAGACAAAGCCAGATTAACAGCAAGGGTGGTTTTTCCCGAACCGCCTTTTCCGCTGAGGATGGCCACCCAAAGGGGAGTGGCGGAAGGTTGCCGGGTCATGGCGCTGCGGTGATCCGGCGGATTTGTTCCAAAATAGGCGTAAAGGATCCGGAGTATCCCGAGTAAATCCTTACGCCGGCTTTTTGCAGGATCGCCATGGCCTTGGGTCCACAATGGCCCGTCACCACGGCTTGCGCGCCCAGACGAATGGCGAGTCCGGCGGCGTGAACGCCCGCGCCTTCCGCAGCCTCACATGCTGTGTTCGGATGCGCCTGCCATTGGCTTGTCTCAAGGTCGAAGATAACGAAATAGGGCGCGCGGCCGAATCGAGGATCCAAGTCGGTTTCCACGGACGCTTTAGAGGAGGTCAGGAGAATTTTCATGGGCACTCACCGTCCGAAAGTTTTGTTGCTTCTGTGCGCGGCATCATTTGTCCCTTTGTTTCTTTGGGCTGGACCGGTTTGAGAGAACCCCCAACGGGTTTCCGGCTCTTTCCTTCAATGCCGCGTCGCCCTACGGTTTCCGCCGCAACCGGGAAGGCGGTGGCAACCCAGGCCCTTGCGTCCTGTCATAACGCGCGAAAGAATTTCATCGACGGTTCCGCCCAGGAAAGCGCAAACCTGGATGCCATGGGATTCGAGAATGCTTTGATAGTGAAGGGAGATGGCGCCGCAAAAAAGCCGTTCGATGTCCATTTGTAGAAGCGGTGACGTGGGTTCAAGTGGGGAACCGGGGTTCAAATCCACCCAGTGTTCTTGGCAATGGCCCTTTGCATCGACGCGAACCACGAGGATTCGTTTTGAAACGTCGAAAACGGGAGCCAAGCGGTTCTTGTTCACTGAAAAAGCTAAAACGGTTGGATACATGGGTTACAAGAAGCAAAGGTCGTGCCAATGGATTTTCGCGATCTTATGAATGAAAATGGTTCTGTTTGTCGCGGAAATGCGACCTTACTGAGGTTATTTTTGCTTCATTGCGACGCCGCGCAATGGATGCGAATCGCATTTTTGGAAAAAACAGTTGAATTAATGCAACCGGAAGAAAGGATGTTTCACATCGCCTCGTTTTAGGTCATATCAACGGCAACGGGTCAATCGTCACACCATTCCTGCGGATTTCGAAATGAAGATGAGGGCCGGTGACGCGGCCAGTCGTCCCGACTTTTCCAATACGTTGGCCGCGCCGAACTTTCTGCCCGTTCTTCACGTAAATCGCCGAAAGATGGCCGTAATAGGTCGTGTAGACGTTATTGTGGCGGATTTGGACAAGCTTTCCGTATCCGCCAGACACTCCCGCGAAAACCACCCGCCCCGTGGCCGAGGCGAAAACGTCGGTACCGTAGGCGGCCTTGAAATCCATGCCCCGGTGCATGCGCTTTTCGCCCGTCAAGGGATCATTCCGGATCCCGTAAAGGGAGGACCAGCCTTTTCCCCAGGACGCGAACGGAGCGCCGAAAATACCACGACTTTCATAATACCGTTTCCAACGGTTATTCATTCGGATGGGATCGACATCGGCTACGAACAGGACTTCGCCTTCGCGGAGATCACGCCACCAGGGGATGCGGTTTTCCTCTTTCAGGCGTTTCACGGTTGTTCCGTAGCTTTGGGCGATGCTACCGAGTTTCTCCCCGTGGGCGACGGCATGAAGAACGCCTTTTCGCTCCAGGATAAGCAGGATTTGGCCATTCATCGCCGTGAAATCCATGGAGGGGTTGGCGCCCAGCAGGGTTTTGACATCGATCCGGTAGTCCCTGGAAATGGACCAGTAGTTTTCGCCTTTTTGAACCGTGTGTTCGAGAATTCGAAGTTTCTTCGCTCGCAATCGCTGGAGATCGATGGAAGGGATTCTTTCAATATCCAAAACGATGTCGGACGGCGGAACGGATTGCTCGGGTGCGCTGTTGGAATGATTTCGAGGCGCTCTTTCATCCGCTGGAATGACGGGGGACAAGGAAGCGCCCGACCGGGGGTCTATTTCATGACAGAGACCCGTGGTTTCGGCGCTTAGGAATAAACACATGGCTAGCATGGGCGTGATGACAAGGGCGTGGATCCTCCGGATGGCCGGAGAGGCGCTGCATTCGAAAAACGAGTTCATTCTTTTCGGATGTCCGATGGAAGGGATTCACAGGCCTCCTCAAGAACATCCAAAATGGCGGCTTCGCTCATTTCACACACGTATTCCCGGCCATTGATGAAGAGCGTCGGTGTGGCCTTGACGTGGGCGCGAAGACCTTCCTGCTTGGAGGCGACCAAGACATCGCGGCTCTTCGGATCGGCGTATTCGCGCGAGAAAGCCGCGCGATCCATTCCGGCTTTTTCCGCCCAATCCGGAAAGAGTCGGGGACAGAAAGCGTCGAACAGGCGGTACTGTTCAAGCGCGTACGGCCAGAAACGGTTGAGCTTCGCGGCGCCCACCAGCGCCAATCCGCCTTCCAGCGAATTCGGATGGCTCTTGATGGGGAAGGGCTTGAAATCAAGGCAAGCTTTTCCGCGCAAGGGACCTTCGGTGACGGCCTTGTAGAGGGCGGGAACGATGACCTTGCAGAAGGGACAGCGCGCGCAGGCGAAAACAACGATGGTCAGGGGGGCGTCGGCGGCCCCGGCACGCATGGCGGGATCGTGAGTAAAAACGGCGGGTTGACCGAAAGGAAGCATGGTTTGAGCGCGATTGAAAAGGTTTCGTTCGATTTCAGGGCGCTTTTTGCCCGATTTGATTTGGCGGCAGATGTCCGAAGCCAGTCGAAGGACGAGGGATGAGGGTGATTTTACCTCCAAACATTTCTCAAACGTTTGATCACAACCCGCGTAGGGATGGAGGGATGAGAATAAATCCTTCGCCAGTTTTTCCTGGTCCTTCGTAAGATCGGCGCAATTCGGCGTCTGAGCGGCGACGGGATAGGCCGCGAAGACCCATAGCATGAGGGCCGCGAAAGCCGGGTGGGATGAATGACGATGTCGCATGGTTTCCTCCGCTATTTGGACGTTGTCGGTTGTTTCCGGGTTCCACGGTTGTCGAATCCCAGAAACCCTCGGTCGTAAAAAAATACATACAAAGAAAGGAACAGCCACCCAAGGTCCCGCAAAACCGTCATCCATGAAATGGGGTCCTCGGTCATGCCCTGAGAAGCGAAACAGCCGCAGGACATGTCCAATCCCCTGTGAACCGCGATCACGATCGCCATGGTGAACACCGACATCATTCCTGTGACCAGCAACGCCGCGGTTCGTGTTCGATAACCGATGAGCAACATGAAACCCGCGACAAACTCCACCCATGGCAGGACAATGGCCATGGGGTTCACCAGGACGAGTGGAAGGATTTGATAGGTGTCAATGTCGAGAGCAAAGGCACCCGGGTGGAGGATTTTATGCCAGCACGCCGTGAGAAACAGGATCGCCAAATATATCCGGGCGGGGAAGGCCAGAACCGAAAGTCGATGATGAGAGAAAAAACCGGTCATGGCGCGCCTTTCTTTTCCAAAGCCAAACGAAGAGACGCGACCCCTCCCTGGATGTAGCCCACGTTCTTTATTCCGCGCCCTGAAATCTCCCCGGCGAGGTGTTCTCCCGAATCGGGGTCCCGGCCGTCCCCGAAAACGACGACGCGGACCGCTCCGGAAGCCGCCAAGCGCTTGATGAATTCATCGGGGGTGGGTTCCAGGTAGTCGAATGGGATGTTCCAAGCTCCGGCCGGACGCCATTGGGCGTGCGCTTCCGGTGCCCGAGCGTCCACGAGGAGGGTTCGTTTTTCGAAAAGGATCGCGCTGTCGGCCGGGACAACCACGGTTTCGCCCGTGGTTTCCGGGCACGGGACGAGGATCTCGTATGGTTGCCGCTGGATGAAAGGGATGCCGTCGGAACGCAGGGCATTGAACACGGAACCGACGACGGTACAGGCGAGAAGCACGATAATGGCTTCTCGCAGCACGGCGCGCATCGGGGCCGGTGGAAGTCCATGTCCGATTCTCCAGGTCAATCCAGACATGTTGAACCCCGCTGCATGGTCTCATCCTGACGGAGAAGATCCTGGATGCGGTCCCCGGCCTCCTTGGCGCTCGACTCGTAATCAAGCGAGACATGTTCGGGTGGGGATACGCTTCCTGGAAGACCCGTTTCCAGGCTGAAGGACCAGGTCCATTTCAAAAATACACGATGGTCTTGGTAATCGAAAGAGTCAATGGTGCTGGACCGGGCTGAATACTCATATAAAAACCCCGGTTGTGGGTGTCCGACCCGCGCGGAAGTCTGCAAGGCCAAGGAAAGTTTCGCAACCTGTTCACGGCGTTTTGTGTCGGGGAAAACGGCGTCGAAATACCCCGCGGATCGGGTGTAATCGTCGAGGGAGTACGAGATCCCCGTCCGAATTGATAAGGAAGAGAACAATCGCTGGGTTGCCGACAAAAGCATCGTGCCGCCCGTTAAATCGTAAGGCGCCTTGTCGGCCGTGTGGCTTCGACCGCTCACCGCCGCCAACACCTGGGTGTTTTTCATGGGGGAGAAACCCCAACCAATTCCACCGTCCCCTTCGAACCGACTCCGGCCGATCTCACGGTAAACCCGTCGGCCAGCCCCTCCAAATATTGTCAGATGGAACGGCAGTTCAAATTCGAACTCTCCTCGATGGGCTTCATAAAACCAAAGCGGGCGGGGCTCATAACGGTCTCCCCCTGAAACGAGGTAATTCTCATAACGGTAC
This sequence comes from uncultured bacterium, assembly GCA_964607325.1. GTDB lineage: Bacteria > Oederibacteriota > Muellerivitia > Muellerivitales > Muellerivitaceae > CAZSKE01. The sequence continues at coordinate 7,857 of CAZSKE010000030.1, forward strand.
CCAAACAAAGCGCGGGGATTCAGGTTCCCGATCAGGATGGCCGGGCGAACGCTTGTCAAAAGGTAACTAAGGTCACGACCGGATTCGCGGGTGTAGCCCGCGGCTTTTCCCTGGAATTCAATCGAGGTACGGAAGCGGGAGAGGCCGTCGGAGGATTTCACGGACGGCCCCATGAAGCGCACCCAAGCTGAACCGAGGGCCATGGGGCTGGAGGTGCTTTCCCCGGAAGAGGCCGGGTCGGACGGAGAGCCGGTCAAAGCGTTGGAGGTCCATCCCGCGTTGCATTCGATCCGTCCGGCCAGAAAAGGAAGGCGCCCGGGGTTGAGCGATTCCGCGAGGGACACCATGGCTTGGCGGTCCTCGGGGTAAGCGACGGAGGCTTTTTGAATGACCATGAAAAGTTGCCTTCGCGTTTCGGACGTGGGTTTTGAATGGCGGTCGATCATGGTTTTGAGGATCCATGCGCGGGTATGATCGGGTCCCCCGGAAGCGTAATTCGAGGAAAGAAGGGATTGCCCCGCGCGATCGAAGGCGCCCTGTCGGAGGAGAATCCAAGCCATCCAAAGGCGATATTGGCAGTTGCGGGGATCGGCCTCGACGGCATCGGCGAGGGTTTTCAAAGCCCAGAAGTCGTTCTGGTCACGCAAATAAGCCGGGCGGTGGGGGTATCGCTCAAGCGCCCCTTTGAGGATGCCAATGGCTTCCGAATGATTCCCTCGGTCGATCAATTCACGAGCGGAGTTTTCGGTTTCCTTCGGATCTTGGCTCAACGAACCCGTTTTCGTAAGCTGATCCTGCGCCAGCGCCGGGAGGGCCAAGAGGACGAAAGCCAGGGGGCGCAGGATGGTTTTATTGATTCGATTCATGGGTTTTCTATCGCGCATGTGGTTCAAGGAGGTGTTCCCGCAGGAAGCGAGTGGGTTTTTTCCTCGAAGAACCTGTTTTTTCAGAATCAGGGGTCACACAGCATCGGAATCCGCGAGCCGAGGGAGTCCAGTTATCGGGAACGTATTCACACCGATGCAGGAAAGCCGAATCAGAACAGTTGAAGGCGCCTCCCCGTATGGTCATGTCACTGCCGGCGGCCGTGTGCTCCCAAAGGTTTCCGTTGATATCGTAAACGCCCCATTCGTTGGTGCAGCCGGGGAAAGACCCCGTCGGCATCAGGTGGAACAGCCAGACATCCGGCCATTTCCCGAAAGCGTCGATGCCGTTGCAGGTGGTCATCTCGTAAGTGTCGCCGTAGGCGTAAACGGTGCCGTCCGGGCCCTCGCAGGCCAGGAGCCATTCGTCGGGGGTGCAAAGGCGTTTTCCGGCGGCCTGGCAGGCGGTTTCGGCCGTTGCGTTGTCCGGGACCTCCCACGGAATCACCCCCTGGACGCTTCGCGCGACGGAAGAATCGGAGCCTGGGTAGGTATCCGTGGCGTCTGGTCGGGAAGCCTCATACTTGTCGACGCAAAACAAGTCCGCGACGGCCACCATTTCGTCCGGGCAGACGATGGGGCCCTGGGAATTCGGTTTGCAAACATGAGCTAAGCACAAGAACCCGGGACTGCAGTCGGAATCCGTCACACATTCGTAAACACACCGCCCCGCTGAATCGCAAATCATGGGGGAGGGACAGTCCAAGTTGTCATAACAGCGCTGTTTCACGCATCCCGGAAGAGAGGATAAAACAAGAGCCAGGAATCCGTGGAACCCGGCCAGCGCGGTTATGAAAACCACCCAGCGGGTCCAACGGAACCAAGTGGGTTGCGAAGCTCCTTCGGTTTTCATGGTGTGCCCGCCTTTCGGGTCGACGAACAGGTTTTGAGGTTATTCGAGGGCGGGTTCTTCCCCTCACGAAGCATGCCGGCCAGAACTTGTTCGGGAATCGTACCGTCATATTGGACACCGTTGACGAAAAAGGTCGGGGTTCCCTTGACGCCCAGGCGGATCCCTTCCGCGACATCGTTCTGGATTGTTTCGGAAGTCGTCCCTGCCGCCATGTCGGCGTAAAGCCGGGACAGGTCAAGCCCGACCGAGGCCGAAAGATGCTTGACACTAATGTCCTTCGACGCCGTGGTTTCAAGAGCGGAGAAAACCGAATCGTTCGCTTGCCAAAATTTTTCCTGAAGACCAGCGCAGGATACGAACGAGGAAAGTCTACAGGCGTTTCGGTGGAAAGGGCGTTTCACCAGGGGATTGCAGGAACTTTGAAGGGGAAAATGCTTGTGGACCAGGCGGATCTTCCCCGGATAGCGTGAAAGAAGAGAACGGACTTTCCAATGGGCGCGCCGGCAAAGCGGGCATTCGTAGTCCGTGAATTCCAGGATGATGATCTTGGGGTCGTCGGCTCCGATCCAGTTTTCACCCTTTTCGGTCAGGCCGGTCGAACCGGCCTGCGCGGGGGGGTCGACGGCGGTATTCCAGTATTTCGGCCAAGCCGACGAAAGGAAAATCGCCGCGAGAACCGCAGGAATAACGGTGGCCCACAAGGTTCGGTCGGGGCCCTTCATCGCGCGAAGATCGAGAAGAACCGCCTTGACGGGGGAGAAGCGGAGTTTTTCCAGTCGTGACGAGGCCAAAGCGAGCAGGAAGGCGTTGACCAGGTGAAGCCCACTGCAATAAAGGCAAAGCGACCGGATCTTCACGGTTGAAAGATAGGCGAGGTTCAGGGAGACCAAGCAAGCCGCGGCGGTGAGCACCCATAAAAGACCGGACGGCCAGGTTTCGTGGAGCCGTCGGGATTGGAATCCCCAAATGGCCAGCAGGGCGATGACTAGGTAAGTCAAGAAGCCCCAGGCGGATACGGGGGCCCCGAACCAAACGGAATAGGGCGATAACGCGACAGCTCCGCAACTGATTCCGCCACCCAGGTCGCATAATGCGTGATAGGCGGGATCCGTATGGATGAGCCAATGGATTCTTGTCAATTCGGCGGAGAGAAGAAGGCCCACCATCGCGACCCAGCCCATCATGCGCGACAGCCGATTATCCGACTCGCGAGGGGGTATCGGGTCGTTGGTATTAGGAAGAAAGGGATCATGGTTCATGGAATCAATCAACGTAAGTATATTAGAGCAAAAAAGATGCCGGGCCAGGATTGTGAATGGTTTTTAAGGGATGGGGCTCGTTTTTGTCGCAGTTGCGCGAATTATTCGGATTGAGTTTCGCGAACAGGCGACCTATCCCGGGACACCGCGCTCGCTTGAGGTCGGGTTCAGAATCATTCAAGCATTATTTAGCAGATGGACTTTTCCGAGGTTGTTTGATGTTCAATTTCCGAAGTTTACGGTAAAGGGTGCTTCGGTGAAGTCCCAAGGCTTTCGCGGTTTCTTGGGCGTCTCCCTTGTGAGCTTGCAGGGCATCGCGAATGACGCGCTCTTCCGCTCCACGGCAGTGCAGGACCAGGGTTCCGTGCGCCGGCGCTTCCGGGACGTTATTCAGGAATTCCCGGGGTAGGTGGCGAGGTTCGATAATTTCCGCTTCACAAACCACGTAAGCGTGTTCAACAAGGTTTTCCAACTCGCGGACGTTTCCCGGATAATCATGAGCCATCAAAAGCGAAAGAAACGCGGGTCCGGCGGTTTTCCGCTTTCCGCGCGATTGTGATAAGCGTTCCAGGAAATACTCCGTCAAGAGCGGAATGTCCTCCCGCCGTCGCCGAAGGGGAGGTATCTCGATTTCGATCACGTGAATCCGGTAATAGAGATCCTGGCGGAATAAGCCTTTTTGGACCCGCTCGGCGAGATCTTGATGGGTGGCGGTCAGCAAACGGAAATGGGCCTTGACCCCGGTCGTGCCCCCTAGGGGTTCATAAACGTGGTCTTGGAGGACCCGGAGCAGTTTGACTTGCACTTGAAGGGGGATTTCCGCGATTTCGTCGAGGAACAGGGTGCCGCCCTCGGCCAGGGCGAAGCGTCCCGGTTTGTCCTTTATCGCGCCGGTGAAGGCGCCGGCCTTG